>NZ_CAMZMY010000027.1:0-57558 GCF_947311895.1 Pseudoalteromonas sp. PAR1
GCTCTACCGACTGAGCTATCTGGGCATTTTAAACTTTCGTTTAAAAATAAATGGTGCCGACTATCCGAGTTGAACGGATGACCTACTGATTACAAGTCAGTTGCTCTACCAACTGAGCTAAGTCGGCACACTAAAATCGTGTGCGCTGTGCACTATAATCACTTTAAAAGAGATTATCAAATAATGGTGCCCAGAGGCGGAATCGAACCACCGACACGAGGATTTTCAATCCTCTGCTCTACCGACTGAGCTATCTGGGCAAAAATTTAGTTTTATGCAGAATATCAACAAGGATTTTCAATGCAATTCCCGATGGCTCTACCGACTGAGCTATCTGGGCATTTTAAACTTTCGTTTAAAAATAAATGGTGCCGACTATCCGAGTTGAACGGATGACCTACTGATTACAAGTCAGTTGCTCTACCAACTGAGCTAAGTCGGCACACTAAAATCGTGTGCGCTGTGCACTATAATCACTTTAAAAGAGATTATTAAATAATGGTGCCCAGAGGCGGAATCGAACCACCGACACGAGGATTTTCAATCCTCTGCTCTACCGACTGAGCTATCTGGGCAAATTTCAAACGCTTTTATGAGCAACAAATTTGGTTGTTGCTGTCTGGGCGTGCGGCGTATTAAACGGGTTTTGCCTTCTCAAGTCAACTATTTTTTGAGGATTCTATCTGTTTGCACAGTTTTCAATCAAGATTGCTGTTTTTAATGGTTTTTAGACTATTTATTCAACAAACTTATGCGCTTTTACAACGTCTTATGTTTTTAATCAATTTCCTAGTCTAAAAACGTGGTGAATTTTTCTTCATTGATGGTAGGATTATCTAATTATCAAGAATATACCTACTATTGCAGTATAAATTGTTGGATTAAAGCTATGCGAAGTAAATCAACTTCTCCTGTAAAAGGCCTGTTACCGCTTTTTATTATTACGAATCTTGTTATCACACTTTTAGCAGTTATTGCTCTAGCTTTTTACCCTTCCAACAATTCTGAAAAACAATCATCACAACCCAAACTCACCGCATCACAAGTTGCATCTCAGTTATCAGCTCCTTTGGTAAGCGCATTAACAATGCCAGGACAAGATAAAGTAAAAGAGGTATTAGATGTTAGTTTGTTGCTAAACAATAATTTTGATTACTACTTATACCGGTATGAAGTAAATGGTGATGTCTCACTGGTGTTTGCAAGTAATCAAGAGCGAATTGATGCAAGTAAAGTTAATCAGCAACTCGAACAAAACATGCTTGTTCATACTGTGCTTGAGTTTAACGACCAACCAGTCGGCGAGCTTATAGTTAAACAGCATCCAACTGAACAGCCTGTAGTTCAATCAGCTGGGGTTTCATATGCTTTAGCCGCTTTAGCTGTATTAGCGCTGATAATTTTGTCAATTGCGATGAGTATATTTATCAATAAGCGTTTTACTAAAAGTAGCGGCTCTTTAAGCCAAGAGTTAATTGCGATCACGAATAATGCTGACTACAACGCGCATGTTACAGAGAATCTTGAGTTCGGATTAGATATTGTTGCTGAAAATATCAATCAATTGCTGAGAAAGGTTCAATCCGCAATTAAAGAAAATAAAGCAGCGCAAGCCGATCTGCAAAAACTACAAAGCGGCCTAGAAACAGAAGTACACAACAGAACTCTCGCGCTTGAACAAGCAACTTTAAAAGCAGAACAAGCGAATGAGACCAAAACAACCTTCTTAGCAACCATGAGTCACGAAATTCGCACACCGATGAATGGTGTGATTGGTACCATTGATTTACTTCGCCAAACTGAGCTTGATGGTGCCCAGCACAGGCTAAGTACTATTATCCGTGATTCTGCGTTTTCTTTATTAGGTATTTTAGACGATATTCTCGATTTCTCGAAAATTGAGGCAGGTAAACTTAATATAGATAATATTCCATTTTCTGTTTCGGATACTGTTGAAGAAGTAGCTCGCGTTCTGTCATCAGTTGCAAAAAAACGAAACCTTGAACTTGAACTTGCTATAGCACCCGATATTCCCACAAACTTAATCGGCGATACCGTTCGAGTTCGTCAGGTACTCTATAACCTATGTAGTAATGCTATTAAGTTCACAAGCACAGATGAAAACAAAAAAGGTCATGTAAAAATATCTGTTGAGGTTGCTCAGAACACAACCGATCATTACACATTGCGTTTTACTGTTTCTGATAATGGTAAAGGAATGACGCAAGCCCAGCTTCGTGAAATTTTTAACCCCTTTATTCAAGCCGAAGGCTCTATTACTCGAGAATATGGTGGTACCGGTTTAGGATTATCAATTTGTAAAAGCTTAACAGAACTTATGTTGGGCAGTATTTCTGTTAGTAGTGACTTAGGTATTGGTAGTGAATTTGTTGTCGATTTACCATTTAGCACCGAAGGTAAAGTAGATCTCGCCCACAGACATACAATGAAAGGCCATCGTGTTGTTGTGGTAACACTACATAGTGGCCGTAAAGCTTTGCTTGCCCGTTATTTATCTTTTATGGGAGCGACTCATGTTTTTGCCGATAGCAATGATTTAATAGAGGCGGAACAAGATAACGAAAACATTATCTGGATCCTCGATGGTATAGAGGGAATGGAGGATATTAACTATATCTTGCGCCGTTTACTCTACACACTAGAAGATAATAACCAGCAAGTTATCGTGTTGAGTAAATTAGATGAAGCGGCGGTAAATCATAAAAATATCTTCTACTTAAATGCGTCACCATTTTGTAAGTCAAACTTCATGATGTCGCTGTTAGTGGCTGCGGGTTTACACACACCAAAACAAGTTGTCTCAACCAAATCTTTCAATGATTACTTGAGTGTTGACCAAGCTCGTGACGAAAACAAACTCGTGCTTTTAGTAGAAGATAATGTGCTAAACCAGCAAGTGTTAACGGATCAACTTCACTTGTTAGGCTATGGTGTTGAGCTTGCTGAAAATGGCGAAAAAGGTCTTAATATATGGCGAGCAGGCCATCACTCAATTATTTTAACTGATTTGCACATGCCAAAAATGTCAGGGTATGACATGGTTGAAAAGATCCGCAATGAAGCATCTCAACTCGAAGACATTAATGCTCAACCTTACATAATTGCTATCACAGCAAACGCTCTTAAAGGCGAAAAAGAGCGCTGTTTAAATGTAGGAATGAATGACTATATAACAAAGCCTGTTGAGTTAAATGTACTTGAAGCCGCACTTCATAAATGTGCTTATAAAGCTAACCCTGAAGAGGTGAAACTGGCCCCACCTAAACCTGCTATCCCTATTGATATGAGCGTATTATCTAAATACGTAAATAATGATGAAGCTAAAAAGCTACGCTTTTATAAAATGTATTTAGAGCAAAGTAATCAACTTAGCCGTGAAGTAAATGCAGGGGTTATCGAGCTTGATCTTGAGAAAATAATAAACTCATGCCACCAGTTAAAATCTATCTCAAAAACGATAGGTGCAATGAAAGTCGCTGAGTTGGCTGAACAATTTGAACATCGCTGTAAAAATGAAGACCCTACAAGTGATGAATTAATTGAGCTTAGAGATAATTATGAAATTGAATACTCTAAAGTCGCTCAATATATAAAAGAACAAATACAAAAAGCCGAACAAGAAAACAAATAGTACTTATCAAAAAAGGGCCATAACGGCCCTTTTTACTTTATTTTCTTGGTTTATTTTTCTGGTGGACGGTAGCCTTCGATTTCTACGTCTTTACCTTCAAATAAGAAACCGACCATTTGCTCTTCTAAAAAAGCACGGTGCTCTGGGTCCATCATGTTTAAATGCTTTTCGTTAATCAGCATCGTTTGCTTGTGTTGCCATTGGCCCCACGCTTCTTTACTGATGTTGTTGAAAATCTTTTCACCAAGCTCACCTGGGTAAAGTTGGAAGCCTAAGCCTTCAGCTTCTTTTTGTAACTTTTGACAAAATACTGTACGTGCCATAATTGCTCTCTACTCTTATTGCGTGATGCTATTGTAATCTATTGTGCTTAATTGTTTAACCAGCTTTTTCGTTGGCGCTGCAAGGCCAACTTCAACTGACTCATCAAGCGGATACCAAACCAGTTGTCGCTCATTGATGAGATCTGGAATATTTGGCAATGTTAAAACATGTGGATTAATAGTCAGTTCAAAATGTGAAAACACATGGGTAAAGGCTTCAAGTGCCTGCGTATTTGCAGTTAAACCGTGCTGAGCTAAAAATGTTTCTAGTTCAGTTAATTCGCTAAACTCAAAAAAGCCAAACAAGCCGCCCCATATTCCAGAGCTCGGGCGTTTTTCCATAAGTACTTTATTGTCACAGACTAGGATAAGCTGATGACATGACTTTTTAGGCACTGCCTTTTTCGGTTTTGAATGTGGGAACTCTTTAACTTTGCCTTCATTAAAAGCAAGGCATTTACTATTTAAAGGGCACGGCTCACAATCAAATTTACTACGCGAACAAAGGCTTGCACCTAAATCCATCATTGCCTGATTAAACTCAGTGACCGACTCTTTAGGGGTTAATTGCGATGATAATGACCAAAGCTGGTTTTCGACCTTTTTCACCCCATACCAGCCTTCAATCATAAAAAAGCGCGCCAGTACTCGTTTTACATTACCGTCTAGAATTGGGTGATGTTGGCCAAGCGATAAAGACAAGATAGCCCCTGCAGTAGAGCGACCAATGCCCGGCAAGTCCATAACCTCTTCAAGTGTGGTTGGAAATTGCCCTTGGTATTTATCACGAACTATTTTTGCTGTTTTATGTAAGTTGCGTGCACGAGCGTAATAGCCAAGGCCAGTCCAGTGGTGCAACACCTGATCTTCATCCGCATTTGCAAGCGCAATGATGTCAGGAAAGCTTTGCATAAACTTTTCAAAGTAAGGAATAACAGTTACGACTTGAGTCTGCTGTAGCATGACCTCAGAGATCCATACCTTATAAGGGGTTTTATTTAACTGCCATGGAAGAGTTTTACGGCCGTGAAGGTGATACCAGTCAACCACTTGGTTTGCAAACCAAGTTGACTCCTTATTGCTTAAATTCAAAATAACATCTTTACTTGCTGAAGCTCATTGCGGCCAAGTCTATTGCAGTTAGTTAGGCCAAGCAAGTCGAACAGACTCCGCCTTGCCTAAATAGCCCACATATGGCTGCAAAATTAATCTCGAAAGATAAACAGGTTCTTACTATTGTACTCAAGGCGCAGGTCAGGGATAATACGCAACCTTTTTCTATAGTCAGTGTTTTTTATCAGGCCAAATTATATGAATGACTCAAGTAACCCAAACCTCGAGCAAGCAAAGCAAGAGGGTAAATATATCCGCACGATTCGTAGTTTCGTTAAGCGCGAAGGTCGCCTAACAAAGGGCCAAGCAGCCGCCATCGAAAAGTGTTGGCCAACAATGGGCCTTGAGCATAAAAATGGTATGCTCGATCTAAAAGAAGTATTCGGTAACGATAACGATGTCGTACTAGAAATCGGCTTTGGTATGGGTAAATCACTGGTTGAAATGGCTAAAAACGCACCTGAGCTTAACTTTATTGGTATTGAAGTTCATCGCCCTGGTGTTGGCGCTTGTTTAATGGACGCTGACGAAGCAGGGATCACCAACTTACGTGTATTCGAGCATGATGCAGTTGAAGTGCTTGCTGATTGTATTGCTGATGAGAGTTTATCTAAACTGCAATTATTTTTCCCTGATCCATGGCATAAAAAGCGTCACCACAAGCGTCGTATCGTGCAGCCTGAGTTTGCGCAAAAACTACGTAGCAAATTAAAAATTGGTGGTGTTTTTCACATGGCGACTGACTGGGAAAACTATGCCGAGCATATGCTTGAAGTAATGCAAGTTGCTGAAGGTTACAAAAACCAATCAGAAACCAATGATTACGTTCCTCGCCCAGATTCACGTCCATTGACAAAATTTGAGCAACGCGGTCATCGCTTAGGTCACGGCGTATGGGACTTGATGTTTGAGCGTACTAAGTAATAAAAGGTAAAAGCAGCATGAGTAAGTTAACCAACCCAAGTTTATTATTGCTTCGAAATGAAGACGAACTTGTTGGCCAGTCAATTTTAGTGGTTAACTTTGAGCAAGATGGCTTTTTACGCGAACTTAAAACACTAAACCCAGACGCAAAAATTACTGCGTTCAGTTATAACCACGCTAATGCCATGTATGCCAGCAAAATTGCAGGTGTACATGCTGTGGTTGATCACACTATTCCAAATGGTAACTACGATTTAGTTATCTATTACTACCCAAAAGCTAAGCCAGAGGCACTAATGTGCCTTGATAATATCCGTTCTGTTTGCCAGCAAGATGCTCAGCTTTTTGTGGTTGGTGAAAATAAAAGCGGCGTTAAATCAGCAGAGAAACAACTAAAGGACCACTGTGGCTTTAGTAACAAAATCGATAGTGCTAAGCATTGTATTTTGTATATGTTCTCTGAGCTTACGTTAAATGATAACTTCGATATCAGCCGCTATCACAAACAATTCCAAGTTAAAGCTGGTGATGTTGAATTCACTGCTATCAGTGTACCAGGGGTATTTAACCACGGTGCTCTTGATGTTGGTACCGCGGTACTACTTAACCATGCCCCTTCTATTAACAAGGGTAAAGTGCTCGATTTTGCTTGTGGGGCAGGCATAATTGCCACCTACTTAGGTTTAAAGCAGCCTGAGCTAGAATTTGTTTGTAGCGATGTAAGTGCCCTTGCAACTTACGCCACAGAACAAACACTGGCACTAAACAACCTCAAAGGTGAAGCCATATTAAGTGATGGTTTAGCAAGCATTGAGGGTAAATTTGATTTAATTATCAGTAACCCGCCTTTCCACACGGGTATTGCCACAGACTACACCATTGCCGAGGCCTTTCTAAGCTCTGCAAAGCAGCACTTGAGTAAGCAAGGAAAATTGACCATTGTTGCTAACAGCTTCTTAAAATATCCACCCATTTTAGAAGCGCAATTTGGCCAGTACAGCACCGATTTTAAAAATACTAAATTTGCCGTTTACTCAGCTTCATAACAATTTGTAAAATAGCTTATTCATAACAAAAATATTTTATTAAATATTTAGTTACTTTTTCTGTTTTTGCTAGACTTAATTTTTAATAACAATATAAAAAGATTGGCCTTCTATCGCGCATGTCACTATTTTCGGCACAAACAAGTATTCGTAAAGCGTTGGCAAATGCGGTCATGCTCGTCACTGCGCTATGCCTATCTTTGTCGATTTCGATATCGACTTATCTTGACGTTAAAGAACAAAAAGCGTTAATCGTTGATAAAATCACCCTACTTGCAGAAATCATTGCCTACAATGCGCAAGTAACAGTGCTTTTTGATGATAATGAAACAGAAGCAGAGCGTTTAAAACTATTTGAATCTGTGCCTATGATCAAAAATGTGCATATTTATGCTATTGATGAGTTATCAAATAAGCCTAAATTCTTTAGTAGTTTTAACGCAATAAGAACCCCTCCAGTACCAATTAAAGTTAATAATATTGATGAGCTATTAGAACCTCAATTTAAAAACAAAGCGATAGAGCTAATAAAACCTATTGTTTATGAAGGTAATACGATTGGCTATGCCTATGTCCGTGGTGACTTAGAAAGACTAAACCAATATATTAACAAGAAGATTTTTATCGATATTTTGTTGACTCTTTTTGTCTTGGTTATTGTGTATTTTGTTTCTAGACGCATTCAAAAACGCATAGCAAACCCAATCGATAATTTGAGTAACCTGCTGCAAGATGTATCTAGAAACCACAACTACGAAACACGTGCGCAAAAAACTAATGTTGACGAGATCAATCAACTAGCTAATAGCTTAAATATCATGCTTGCCCGTACTCAAAAGCAGATTGAGCGCCATGAAAATGACAAGCAAGAAATTAAGCAACTGAACCAAAGCCTTGAAGAAAAAGTAAATCAGCGCACAATCGCCCTACGAGAAGCGAATCAAGAGCTACTCAATACCCTTGAGCGAATGCATCAATATCAAAACCAAATTGTAGAAAATGAAAAAATGGCCTCTCTTGGCCAAATGGTCGCAGGCGTTGCCCATGAAGTTAACACGCCGATTGGTTTAGGTATCACAGGTTCAACATTACTTCGCGATAAACTTGCAGAAATAAACAGTTTATTTGAGCAAAAAACCTTAACCTCATCACACCTAAAGCGTTTCATAGATGATGGTATTGAAAACCTCGACTTAATTTATCGAAACCTTAACCGTGCAGCAGAATTGGTTTCTAGCTTTAAAAAAGTAGCTGTGAATCAAGATGTAGAAATGAGTACCAAAATAAATCTGCATGACTTATTAAGTGATGTAATTATGTCGATGCGCTCAGAAATACAATACCGCAACCCAAAAATCATTATCAATTGTAATAGTAACTTTAGTATCGAAACTAAATCTGGACCGTTACAACAAGTATTACAGCAACTGTTAAGCAATTCTGTTATTCACGGCTTTACTGATGATATTGGCAACGAAGTTAGGTTTGACGTTGAACGTAATGAGAGCAGCCTTATTATCGATTACTATGACAATGGTATTGGTGTTGATAAATCAATTAAGAAGCGTATTTTTGATCCTTTTGTCACCACTAAGCGAGGTGAAGGCGGAAGCGGTTTAGGTATGCACCTAGTGTACAACCTTGTAACCCAAGCGCTTGGAGGAACGATTGTATATGATGAGCTTAATCAAGAAGGCGTGCACTTTATAATCACACTACCTTTGCATGAAGGTGACATGTGATGCGTTGGATGTGTTATTTAGTCGTTCTTTTGCTTAGTGTGAACTCTGCTTTCGCAAAGTCACCAGAGCAAGTTAAGTCTGCATTTTTATATCAGATTGCCAAGTTCACCAAGTTTGATGATCAAGTAGATCCTCCCCCTGTTACATTTTGTTTTTACGATTTAGAAAATGGTCCGGGCTCGTATCTTAAAGAGAAAAATGAACTGCAAATTAACAAAAAACCAATCAAAGTAATTTTAGTGAAAAAAACTCAGCAAATTTCTGAACTTTCTCAAGTTTGTGATATCACATACATTGATGAAACATTAGAAAATGATATACTTCCACTTTGGACCGATACAATTTCATTAAATACTTTAACAATAGGCGAAAGTATTAGTTTTTTAGAAAATGGCGGTATAGCCTCTCTGGTTCAAGAAGGAAATAAAATCCGACTGTATATCAATAAGCAGCACGTATTGCAGCATAACTTTAAAGTGCAATCTCGATTGTTAGCTATGGCTAAGTTTTATCCAAATTGATTTTACTTGTTAACAATTGGATCTAATCCTATAATCTCTAGTATTCGGTTTTGCTTGATAATACCGAATTTTTGTAAATAAAATTTCCGAAAAGGTTAATATACAATGCAAACGCCAGTCATTCTGATCGTAGAGGATGAAGACGTAACTCGACTAAACCTCGTTAGTTTATTTGAAGCTGAAGGTTACAAAGTTATTGAAGCCATTGATGGCGATGATATGCATGACAAGCTTACAAATAATGATGATGTGAACCTTGTAGTTATGGACATCAACCTACCAGGTAAAAACGGGCTAATCTTAGCGCGTGAACTTCGTCAAAAACGAAACGTGGGTTTAATTTTCTTAACAGGTCGTGACAACGACGTTGATCGCATTTTAGGTCTAGAAATTGGTGCTGATGATTACATCACAAAACCATTTAACCCGCGCGAGCTAACTATCCGTGCTCGTAACCTAATTTCGCGCACAGCTTTAGGCGGCGAAGAAGCAAATATCGAAACAAACGGTGTTATTACATTTAACGGTTGGGAACTTGATGAAAACAGCCGTTGTTTAACATCTCCAAGTGGTGACGCTAAACGTTTACCTAAAGGTGAATATCGTGCGCTACGCTTAATGCTTGACTCACCGGGCCGTATTTTCAGCCGTGAGCAATTAATCAAGCATATGACTGGCCGTGAGCTTCGCGCTAACGACCGTACTGTAGACGTAACAATTCGTCGTATCAGAAAACACTTTGAAAGCGATAACAGCACATCTGAACTAATCAGCACCATCCATGGTGAAGGCTATCGTTTCATCGGTAAAATCGACAGCTAATTAGAATTAATTTTCTAGTTGTTGTAAAAATAATTGGAGGGCTTCGCGCCCTTCATTTATTTTAACTGCTAGTTCATCAAGCCACTGTTGTAACTCTTCACTACTTTCTTCAAGCGCTCCATGCTCCATCTTCTTAGCGTGTAACTGAACATCGTTTAAGCCTACAGAACCAGCTGCGCCTTTTAATTTATGCGCCACCGATTTGTACTCTTCTCTATCATCTGCTGCTAACGCATCTGCAAGCTCAGTTTGATACTGTGGGTTTAGCTTATTAAACAGCTCACAACTACGGTTGAAGATAGTTAACCCCATTGAACCAACAAAGTCTTCAATGGTTTCAATATCAAGTAACTCAACGCGGATACCTGACAAATCTTTGACTGACACTGGCTTGATTGTTTCTGACTGACAACTTTTTTGTTGTTTAATATCAAACAGCTCACCAAGCATTTTATCAAGCTTGGTTGTATTAATTGGCTTCGCAAGCGCGCCTTGAATGTTAATACCAGCAAGCTCTTCTTCAGCACTACGCACGTTAGCAGTTAAGGCAACGATTGGTAGGTTATCAAAGTGCTCATCGTCACGAATTTGGCGAGCAACTTCATCACCGTTGATATCTGGCAATTGCATATCAAGTAATACGAGGTCTAAGTCATCTTCTGTGTAGACAAACGACAGCGCATCTTCACCGGTTTCAGCCCAAATAACTTCGTGACCACGCTGCTCAAGTAAATTTGTGGCAATTTCAGCGTTAAGCGGAACATCTTCAACAAGTAGAATGTTTAAACTACGAACCGCATAATTTTGCTCTGTAGGCGCAATGCAGAGTTTAAGTGGGATCTCTACCACAAAAACACTGCCCTCACCTTCTGTGCTGCTTACATGTATTTCACCTTTCATCGCAGTAACCAGTGCTTTTGTTACTGCAAGCCCAATACCTGAGCCAATAGCATTGGTGCCATTGATGTCTGGTGCTTTGTAGTACATGTCAAAAATACGGTGTAGTTGTTCTTGCGGGATCCCCTGACCGGTATCACTAACACGCATGACTAACCAAGGACCATCTGGGCGATTTTCACGAATACATTCAAGCTCAACATGACCTTGCTGTGTAAACTTAACGGCATTATTTATTAAGTTCCATACAACTTGACGTAACCGAGTTGGGTCAAGCGATGCATAAACATCCAGTGTGCCTTTTCGTTTGATGTTAAAATCAAGACTCTTTTGTTCAGCAATCAGGCCAGCAAAGTTAACAACATCATTGATAAAGTCAGCTACATTTACTGAGTCAGTAACGATATCTAGCTGCTCACGGTCAATTTTATCTAAATCAATAATATCGTTAAAAATATTACCAAGGGTTTCAGCACTCGAAAACACTGTGTTACACCAACTACGCTGCTGTTTATCAAGCTCGGTATCAAGCAACATGCGTGTTAAGCCTACAATGCCATTCAAAGGCGTTCTAAGTTCATGACTCAATGTGGCAATAAACTTCCCTTTGTCTTTATAAGCTGCTTCAAGCGCTTGTGCGGCTTCTTTACGGCTGGTGATATCACGACCGAAAGCGAGCAAACCAATATATTCCCCTTTTTCGTTAATAAACGGTAACTTACGCATCTCAAACCAGCGCTTTTCACCATTAACGGGATATTCAACATCAAGCGTTAGGGCTTGGTGCGTTTGCGATACTTTTTTGTCGGTGCGCAGTACTTCAGGTAAGTAATTACTTGGGTAGATTTCCTCTACACTTTTGCCAATTAACTCTTCGCCACTTTTTCCAATTACTTGCTCAAACATTTTATTACAGCCAGCAAAGACGCCGTTGTTATCACGGTAATAAAATAAATCAGGAGAGGAGTCGACAATTGAGCGCAATAACATACCTTGTTGGGCGAGTTCTTGTTGAGTTTTCTTGCGCTCAGCGATTTCACGTCTGAGCTCTTCAATTGCTCTGTGCTTAGCGTGAAACGCCATTTTACGCTCATCAATCTCTTCATTTAAGCGACTAATATTGTCTTTTAACGTTTGGTTTAATAGTTTTTCTTGCTTAGTGGCACTATCTAAATAGCTATATGATGCTTCGAGCTGGCGAATTGAATTTAGCAGTACCGAAATCAAAATTGGCGATACAACTGCGGTAAAAAACATCACCGCTAAAACATCCACCAAGGTGACAGTCCCCACTGCAACATAATAAAACATGCAAGATAAAATCAGCGACATCACTAATAATAAGGCATAGCAAGCCGCAGCGGTCTTAAATTCACCGTATTTAGAAATAAAGCTTGAGAGTGTGCGAGCCCACGGACTCATAGAAGAATCAATCATATATTAAAGCTTAGGCACATAATCGAAAAAAACAGCATAGCTAATTTTATCACTAATCCTTTAGAAATATTCACATTGTGCGATAAACATATAATTTTTTCACGTATGGCACTTCTTTTTATATTTTTTCATGTAAAATATCGCGCTTTATTAATTGCAAAGAATGAGTATTACCATGCAAACCACAATGCCAGATATTGCTGATACGGCCCCAGCGTTAAAAACGGGTAAGTTAGACTGGGTTGGCATGGGTGAAATTGAACTACCTTTCATTTTTGAAACTCGTAACCAAGCCCCAGTAAATGTAATTGCTAAAGCACGCGCCTTTGTTAATTTACATAAAGAAGATGCCAAAGGCATTCATATGTCGCGTTTATTTTTGGCGCTTGATACCTTATCAACCGAGCAACAAGTTAATCCCCAAACCCTTGCTCAAGCACTTGATGCCTTTATCAGTAGTCATGATGACCTAAGTGACCAAGCACAGATCGAGTTTAAATTTGAGTTGCCTTTGCGCCGCAAATCACTATTAAGTGGTAAAGTGGGCTGGAAAAACTACCCTATCCACTTAATCGCTAAAATAAACCAAGGTGTATTAAGCTTTGAATTAATGGTTGATGTGACCTACTC
This sequence comes from Pseudoalteromonas sp. PAR1, assembly GCF_947311895.1. Classification (NCBI taxonomy): domain Bacteria; kingdom Pseudomonadati; phylum Pseudomonadota; class Gammaproteobacteria; order Alteromonadales; family Pseudoalteromonadaceae; genus Pseudoalteromonas; species Pseudoalteromonas sp. PAR1. Next base: position 13,108 of record NZ_CAMZMY010000027.1, read on the forward strand.
GTCAACATGCCCATGCTCAGCAGCCCTTGCACGACAATTAATTCAAAATGCATTTAGCGAAAAGTTTGCAGAGCAAGATATTGATAAGCAGACTGTTTTAGAATGGCTGGGCACAACAGATGGAATTGTGGCTACACCACACTCACAGCGCTCAATTGCAAACGTCAAAGTAAAGCTCGACAGCGAAATTGATAGTTTTGATGTGGTTGGCTTGATTGATGCTTTAGAAGCAGAGCTTAAAACGCCTGTGCAAGCAGCCGTTAAACGTGAAGACGAGCAAGAGTTTGCCCGCTTAAATGGTCAAAACCTAATGTTCTGCGAAGACGCTGCACGTAAAATTAAAGGCTTACTCGAAGAGCAAAATTACGCAGATTACTGGCTACAAATAAACCACTACGAATCACTTCATTCCCACGATGCAGTGGCAATTGCTGTTAAAGGAATTGATGGCGGCTACAAGGCTTAAAAAATTCAGGTGACTCCGCACACTTAGGCACACTAATTGCTAATTATTTTGAGTGTCAATTTGTTGTTGTGGAGTTACCATATGGAATTCGCTTTATTATCAATTTTAGTTTTAGTCGTAGTAGCCTCTGTTGTTGCGTCAAAGTTTACCGATGAAGGCGGAAACCCTTATCCTTTCACTCGTAAGCAAAGTGTTTTTACGCAAGTAGAGAGTGCATTTTTACATCTTCTTGAACGTGCCGTTGGCGATCAATACAAAATCGTGAGTCGCGTTAAACTCATTGATTTAATTGACTGCAAACAAGGCTTGTCTGTTAAAGCTAAACGCGCAGCTATTGCCAAAGCCAAAAATAAGCAACTAGATTATGTACTAATCGACAAAGACAAACTTACCATTGTTGCCGCTGTTGATTTAGTTAATAACACTAACCGCGATGGCCATAAAGCTCAGCGTGATTGGTTTGTAAGTGGCGCATTAGAAGCTGCGGGTATTCCTCATATTCGTATGAAAGTAAAATCAGGATATCAACCAAGAGAAGTACGTGATGCAATCATGTTTAAGCTTGGTAAGCCTGCGGCAGCACCAATTAGACCAACGCGAAATCGCGTAACTAAGCCAGCTGTATTATCACCATCACAAGCAAAAGCACATTCAACAGCTACAGCACTTGCTGAAATATAAGCTGTCATAAATTTGGCGAAAGCAGACTTTAGGTCTGCTTTTTTGTTTTTCCGCTAGCTGATTCTCGTAACCATACCTGGTTGCGTATATAATCTCGGTATTCAATCTAAGGAATCAAATATTATGCACGTTGGTATTATTGGCGCGATGGAGCCAGAAGTAAAAATTTTACGCGAAGCAATGGCAAACCCAAGCACTATGACTAAGGCTGGCTTTACATTTTACACTGGTGAATTAGCGGGTAATAAAGTTACTTTAGTACAGTCAGGTATTGGTAAAGTTGCATCTGCTGTTGCAACAACACTGCTTATCGATAATTTTAGCCCTGATTGTGTGATCAACACAGGCTCTGCAGGTGGTTTTGAGCCATCATTAAACGTTGGCGATGTAGTTATCTCATCAGAAGTACGTCATCATGACGTAGACGTTACTGCATTTGGCTACGAAATCGGTCAGGTGCCACAAATGCCAGCAGGCTTTGCTGCACACCCTAAACTGATTGAAGCGGCAGAGCAAAGCGTAAGTCAAATTAGTGATGTTAAGACCATGATTGGTCTAATCTGTACAGGTGACTCATTCATGTGTGACCCAGTACGAATTGAAAAAACTCGCGCTGAATTCCCAACTATGCTTGCAGTAGAAATGGAAGGCGCAGCAATTGCACAGGCTTGCCACGTATTAGAAACACCATTTGTTGTTATTCGTTCAATGTCTGACATTGCAGGCAAAGAATCACCGCAATCATTTGAAGAGTATATCGAAACTGCATCTATCAACTCATCAAAAATGGTTGTTGCTCTTTTAGAGAAGCTGACGTCGGTGAGTTTATAAGGTGATTACAAATATTGTTCAAAACCATTTGGACATTATTGTATTTTTTGTAGCGCTCATTGCTGAGCGCTTTTTTCCTTTGGTTAGTTGGTATCATCCTAGTACCTTTTTAAGCGTTATTTTTTCTGCTCTTGGTGAGCGTTTATACAGCCCTTCTAACCCCAAAAGTTATCAGTATTTAGCATCAACCTTGGCATTCACCTTCACTGTGTTAGTTATAGTGACACTGGTTGTACTTTTTTTAGAATTTGCTTTTTATCCTGAGCTATTAAACGGCTTAATTTTGTATTTATTACTAAGTAGTCGTGCCCAAGAGAAAAAATCACTACGGATAGCAAGATTAGTTAAGCTAAATCAAAAAGCGACTGCAAGAGAGCTACTTACAAGCCTTGTTGCTCGTGATGTTTCACGTTTATCGGCTCCTGGAATTTGTAAAGCCACCATGGAGTCACTGGTGCTGCAAAGTGCGCGGCATTATTTTGCCGTTATTTTCTTTTATATAATTGGCGGCGCTATCCTTGCTTTGGTTTATCGCTTACTCACTTTAATACATCAAGCATGGCGTAAGAACCGTAAGCCAAATAACCCGTTTTTAACTACCATTGCTAAATTACTGTTTGTATTAGAGTGGTTACCCATTCGATTATTGGCTTTAACGATTGCTGCAAGCAATGCCAGCAAGCAGAGTATTCATTATATTAAGCACTATGGAAGACACTTTTATCAAACTAATACAGGCTGGCTATTAAGTGTGACCTCTGCGGCATTACAAGTGCAATTAGGCGGTCCGGCGCTATATCAAGAAGAGCGATTTAATAAGATGCGTGTAGGTACCGACCGTTTACCAAATGCTGATGATATTGCCGCTTTAGTGAATCGTTTAAACCAAGCGAAAGCATTTTGGTTACTGCTGATAGTCGGGATTGAAGTAATTAGCCTATTCACAAACTAATCAAAATATAAGCACAAAAAAACCAGCCGAAGCTGGTTTTTTTATTTCTATTAGCTTGATTAAGCTAAGGTGATTTTAGCAAACTTACGCTTACCTACTTGGTAAATCTGAGTAGTGCCTTTTGCAACTTCAAGCTTAGTATCCGTTACTTTTTCTTCACCATTTAATTTAACTGCACCTTGCTTGATCATACGCATCGCTTCTGAGGTACTTGCAACAAGATTAGCTTCTTTTAGTAAGTTAGTGATAAACACTGTGTCTTCAGCGATAGTAACTGTCACTTCAGGGATCTCATCTGGTAATGCATTCTTTTGGAAACGCTTGATGAAATCTTGATGAGCACCTTCGGCTGCTTCTTCACTGTGGAAACGTGCAATCAGTTCTTTTGCTAATTCAATCTTGATGTCACGCGGGTTTGCACCATCAGCAACACGCTGCTTAAGAGCTGCAATTTCTTCGATTGATAATGCACTTAATAAGTCATAGTAACGCCACATTAGCTCATCGCTAATAGACATCACTTTACCAAACATATCGTTCGGCTCATCAGTAATACCAATATAGTTACCTAATGACTTAGACATCTTTTGAACGCCATCGGTACCTTCAAGCAGTGGCATCATAAGCACTGTTTGTGGCTTTTGGCCTTCGTCTTTTTGTAGTTCACGACCCATTAGTAAGTTAAAGCGTTGGTCTGTACCGCCAAGCTCAACGTCAGCTTCTAATGCAACTGAGTCCCAACCTTGTACCAGTGGATATAAAAATTCGTGGATAGCAATTGATTGACCGTTGGCATAACGCTTTTTAAAGTCATCACGTTCTAGCATACGTGCTACTGTTTGACGCGCAGCCAGTTTAATCATACCTGCCGCACCTAAGTTCTCCATCCAAGTAGAGTTGAACGCAACAGTTGTTTTAGCAGGATCGAGGATCTTAAATACTTGCTCTTTATATGTTTCAGCGTTGGCTAAAACATCTTCACGAGTTAACGGTTTACGTGTTACGTTTTTACCCGTTGGATCACCAATCATACCGGTGAAATCACCGATTAAGAAAATCACTTCGTGACCTAGGTCTTGGAAGGTTTTCATTTTGTTGATAAGAACTGTATGACCTAAATGCAGATCAGGCGCAGTTGGATCGAAACCCGCTTTGATCTTAAGTTTCTTACCTGACTTTAGTTTTTCAACTAATTCGTCTTCAATTAATATCTCTTCTGCACCGCGTTTTATCTCAGCTAGAGCGGTTTGTAAATCCACTGTGTATTACTCCAAAAATTCAGCTACCGGGGCGTGGTGGCCTGTCAGGGTTATAATTATAGAGCTAAAAACTTTAAAATTTAGCTAGTTAGCATCAAAAGAGTGACACTAAAAAAAGCCTAACTTAAATAGTTTAAGAAACAGCCCTGCAGGCAGCGCGCATGATTGTTCTTTATACCGCGTTATTGCATTTTATTGAAGGTACTTTAGTTAACTAACAGCAAATTAGTTTAACTGACGACACATGCTGCAAATTCAACCAAAAAAGTTTAACGCGCAGGCCAATTCTAGCGCAAATTAGCGCCAGTTTAAATCTACAAAACACTGGTATTTGCGCTATTTTAGGTATATCCTGCAATATTAGTAATTAATTTTCTTGACAGCAGAAAAGGCACGTTATGGTTCATGTAGTGCACAAACTCCCCAAAAAACACAAACTGCTCATTCTAGGTTTGGTTTCTGCTATTGCCGGCTTGGCACTTTTGCCTTCTGAAAAAGCCACCGCCTCAAAGGATAACAGTGCAAACGCACTTGAAATTGGTAAACGCTACGAATTACAAGTTAAAGTTGATGATAACGAAAAACTAACTGAACTAAATTCGGAGCAAGCAGCAGCAAAACTTCCAGAATACGAGCTTGTTGATCATGAAGTTCGCAATGGCGATAATTTAGCTCTTATTTTTAAGCGCGCGGGCTTCTCAGCGCAAACTCTGCACAAACTAGTTAACACAAACGCTGAAACGCGCAAGTTAACAAAAATTCATCCGGGTGAAATTTTAAGTTTTGCAACCGCCGAAGATGGCTCATTAGCGCAGCTTCGTTATGTAATTTCAAAAACAGATACCTTATACGTTACATTAAATGACGAAGGTAACTACGATACATCAATCGACAGCAAAGAAATCGAAACCCTCAGCAAGTCTGCCGGTGGTGAAATCAGCAACAGCTTCTGGACATCGGGTATTGCCGCTGGTTTAAGCGAGCGTCAAATAATGAACTTTGCCGATATTTTTGGTTGGGATGTCGACTTTGCAAATGATATTCGTAAGGGTGACCAATTCGGTCTAATCTACGAAACCCACTATGTTGATGGTGAATACATTGGTGATGGCAAAATCATTGCAGCAGAATTCATAAACCAAGGTGAACGTTATACAGCGATTCGCCATACTGATGGTAACTTCTATACGCCTGAAGGCCGTAGTATGAAAAAAGCTTTTTTACGCGCGCCTGTTAACTTTAAGTATATTAGCTCAAGCTTCAACCCTCGCCGTTTACACCCTGTAACTAAAACTGTTAAGCCGCATAATGGTATTGATTATGCTGCTCGCACAGGTACACCGGTAGTTTCATCGGGTAATGGTAAAGTGATTAAAGCGGGTTACAGCAAATACAATGGTAACTACGTATTTATTAGCCACGGCACTCAATATGTAACTAAATACCTTCACTTGAACAAACGTCTGGTAAAAACAGGTCAAAAAGTGAAGCAGGGGCAAAAAATTGGTACGGTTGGTGCGACTGGCCGTGTAACTGGCCCACACTTACACTATGAATTCTTAGTAAACGGTGTACACCGTAATCCGAAAACGGTCAAACTACCTAAATCAGAGCCTTTACCGCGTGATGAGCTAGCTAAGTTTAAACCGATTGCTGATAACTTCTTAGCGCAATTACAACGTAACCGTGAGTTACAATTAGCGTTAAATAAGTAATTGAGTAAACATTAAAAAAGCCGCTTCAATGATGAAGCGGCTTTTTAGTGCCTGCCACAAAATCAGCCTTAATGACCTTTATTCTCTTCAATAATTGAAAGCAAGTATGAGCTTGCGCAGGCGCGATTCATGCCTGAAATAAAACACAACACAGAAGCTATTATTACCTTAATAAAACATAAATAAGTTGAATAATTAGCGAAATCATCACCAGTGGCCAAATGTACTTTGCGTATTTTGTAGCGCCATCAAGCCCCATTTTAGACTGATACTTTTCAAGTAGCGGTATTAGAATAACCAAGGCAACAAAAAGGCATAGTAAGATAATAAAGATATTCATGGTGGCTTCCTTACACAACTATCATTTAACTACAATTTCTTTAGGGTGCCCCTAGTCTATAGGCAAAAAAAAGCGCAGTAAAATTACTGCGCCAGTCGGTTGGAAGTAAATCGACTTAGCCAACAATCGCTAACAAAATACCTGCTGCAACGGCACTTCCTAATACCCCTGCAACGTTTGGTCCCATAGCATGCATTAATAAGAAGTTATGCGGATTGCTTTCAAGACCTACTTTATTCACCACACGTGCTGCCATTGGTACCGCTGAAACACCTGCAGCGCCTACTAATGGGTTTATTGGCGATTTAGAGATCTTATTAAGACCTTTTGCCATAAACACCCCTGAAGCTGTACCAATCGCAAACGCTAATGCACCTAACACCAAAATACCGATAGTTTCTACCGTTAAGAACTTATCAGCAGCAAGCTTTGAACCTACCGCTAAGCCTAAGAAAATCGTGGTAATGTTGATGATTTCATTTTGTGCACTGTTACTTAAACGATCGACCACACCCGATTCGCGCATCAAGTTACCTAAGCAGAACATGCCTACAAGCGGTGTTGCAGCTGGTAAAAACAAGATAGTTAAACTAAGCACCATTAAAGGAAAAATAATCTTCTCTTTTTTCGATACAGTACGAAGTTGCGGCATTTGAATTTCGCGCTCTGCTTGCGTTGTTAGTGCACGCATAATTGGTGGCTGAATAATTGGCACTAGTGCCATATATGAATAAGCCGCTACTGCGATAGCCCCAAGTAAGTCTGGTGCCAATTTAGATGCTAAGAAAATAGCCGTTGGACCATCCGCACCACCAATAATGGCAATTGCCGATGCATCTTGTAGCGTAAATTCAAAGCCCGGAATAAAGTTAAGTAGAATTGCACCAAATAAAGTAGCGAAAATACCAAACTGCGCAGCCGCGCCTAGCAACAACATACGCGGATTTGCTATCAAGGCACTAAAGTCTGTCAGCGCGCCAACCCCCATGAAGATCAGAAGTGGAAACACCCCAGAATCAATCCCTATGTGATACACATAATAAAGCAGTCCACCCGGTTCAGATAAGCCTGCAGCAGGAATATTCGTTAAGATCGCCCCGAAGCCTATTGGTAACAATAGCAAGGGTTCAAAATTACGAGCAATTGCTAGATATAACAATAAGCAACCAACCGCAATCATGATCAAGGCAGGAAAGGTAAAGTTAGCGATACCTGTTGCATGCCAGAGATTTAAAAGACCATCCATTCTCTGTCTCCTACGCCAGTGCGATTAATGCATCGCCAGTGGCAACAGAATCACCTTCGGCAACTAAAACTTCAGCAACCGTGCCGGTATGTGCAGCGCGAATTTCAGTTTCCATTTTCATCGCTTCCATAATGATAACTACATCACCTTGGTTTACTGTTTGGCCTGGCTTTACTTTCACTTTGAAAATATTACCCGCCAATGGCGCGTTTAAAGTTTCGCCAGCAGATGCTGAAGCAGACTGAGGAATTAACTCACTGTCTTTTAAAGTCACCTCTTTAAGCTCACCACCTTGTGCTACAACGACATCGTAAACTTTGCCATCAACTTTAACGCTGTATTGCTCAGCTTTTACTGAGTTTGCAGCAGCTGGTTTGCTTTCTGGCTTAGCAACTTCACCTGTAGGAATAGCTTCAAATGCATCAGGATTATTTCGGTTTTTAATAAACTTAAGACCAATTTGTGGAAACAATGCATAGGTGAGCACATCATCAATCACATCATCAGCAAGCTCTAAACCTTGCTCTTTAGCTTCTTTTAATAATTCAGCTTCTAGCTTCTCAAGTTCAGGTTCAAGTTTATCTGCAGGACGACAAGTAATTGCTTCTGCGCCATCTAGAACACGTTCTTGTAGCTCTTTATTCATAGGCGCCGGCGTTGCACCGTACTCACCTTTAAGTACACCTGCGGTTTCTTTGGTAATCGTTTTATAGCGCTCACCAGTCAATACATTAAGTACCGCTTGCGTACCGACAATTTGAGACGTTGGAGTAACCAGTGGAATATAGCCTAAGTCTTCACGAACACGTGGGATCTCAAGTAATACTTGATCAAGCTTATCGGCAGCACCTTGCTCTTTAAGCTGGTTTTCCATGTTAGTTAACATACCACCTGGCACTTGTGCTAATAAGATACGGCCATCAACACCTTTTAGGCTACCTTCAAAAGCAGCATATTTTTTACGAACATCACGGAAGTAAGCGGCAATTTCTTCTAGTTGGTTTAAATCTAGGCCGGTATCTCGCTCTGTGCCTTCAACAATCGACACGATTGTTTCTGTGGCGCTATGACCATAAGTCATACTCATAGATGAAATTGCGGTATCAAGCATATCGATACCTGCATCTATAGCTTTTTGGTAAGTTGCAGTACTTAATCCTGTCGTCGCGTGACATTGCATCGCGATAGGAATAGATACGGTTTCTTTTAAACCTTTGATTAACTGCTCACAATCATATGGCTTCAATAAACCAGCCATATCTTTAATACAAATAGAATGACAGCCTAGTTCTTCGAGCTGTTTCGCAAGTTTAAGCCACATATCAAGTGTGTGTACTGGGCTTACGGTGTACGAAATAGTACCTTGAGCGTGTGCGCCTACTTTAACCGCTGCTTTAATTGCAGTTTCAAGATTACGTACATCGTTCATAGCATCGAAAATTCGGAACACATCTACACCATTTTTATGGGCTCGTTCTACAAACTTTTCGACAACATCGTCTGCATAATGGCGGTAGCCTAAAAGGTTTTGTCCGCGCAATAGCATTTGCTGTTTAGTATTTGGCATTGCCGCTTTTAATTCGCGAATACGTTGCCAAGGATCTTCACCTAAATAACGGATACATGAGTCAAAGGTTGCTCCACCCCATGATTCAATAGACCAATAACCTGCATTATCAAGTTTTTCAGCCATGGGTAGCATGTCGTCTAAACGCATACGCGTGGCCAATAAAGACTGATGAGCGTCACGCAATACTAATTCTGTAAGTTTTAATTTAGCCATGTTTAAGCTGCCCCATTATTTTTGTTTATTTCGAAATTGTGCAATTGCAGCGCTGATCGCGGCAATATGTGCCTGAGGCACACCCTGTTGAGGTTGAATTTTTGCTGTTCGTGTTGGCTCTACACTTGTAGGATCATCGAATCGGCTTACAACTTTCGACATTAAAATAACCGCAGATATTAAAATGCTCAGAAAAACAAACACGCCAACCATGCCTGTTACCATTAAGCTGCCTGCAGTTGTGAGCAATTCACCAATATCCATACAACTCCCCTTCGATGATTAAAAATAAAAAATCATTTTTGTTAAATATTTATTCAGCAATAATAACAAACAAAAATAATTTGTATAGCCTATTGTAAATTGGTAAAACCAATTAAACTCAAAATAACATAGAGCACAACTAATTAACACCATACTATTTCAGCAATTAACCTTACGTTATAGATGATAAAAATAATGAATATAGCCATCAGTTATATTAAAACAAACCGACGAAAAGCAAGTTCTGTTCAAAAACCCTGCTTAACAAGGTGTTACAGTAACAACTCATGACAAAGCGTGAAATTGGTCTTACCAATAAGGACAAAACTAAATATAAAATGAATTTAATTAATATGAAAAAATATCACTATGAATAAGTTACACGCTTGATCGTAAAAGTTACCAAAAGAATAACCATGCCCCGCCCACAAAAACCGCTAAACAACTGAAATATAAAGATAATAATGATTGGCATAAAACTCGCTTTATTCAACTCGACCATTTGAAAAATTAATTAGGCAAGGAGACCACTATGTTACGCTGGACCATTACTTTTTTAGTTATTGCATTAATCGCTGCAGTGTTAGGTTTTGGCGGTATTGCTGGAGCCGCAGCAGGCATTGCTAAGATTATCTTTTTCATTTTTTTAGTATTGCTTGTTATTTCGTTAGTGTCAGGTGCTCTTAGAGGCAACGTACCTAAGTAAAGCAAGTTAAAATTTAATTAACCCTAATATTTAATTTACAAGGAATTTAGTTATGAAAAATTCAACTTTAAAAGCCGCTACTATCGCCCTATTTTCAGGTTTATTCATTATGGGTTGTGAAGACAACTCAGCAGAGGAAGCCGGTGAGCGTATAGATGAAGCAATCACTGATACACAAAATGCAGTTGAAGATGCATGTGAAGAAGTTAAAGAAGGTGTTAAAGCAGAAGAAACTAACTGCTAATATCACACCTTACGAAAAAAGCGGCCTAGTGCCGCTTTTTTGTGTATGCAAGTTAGCAACTTTAGGTTGCCTACTGCTTGTGTCAAGAAACTCGCTAACTTGTTGGGTTTCACTCCGTTCTAACCTATGTCATATTGGTCGTCATTTATGGCGACACATGTTTTATCACTCATACATAACGGGCTAAAGCCCGACTTACAGCTGCATTAATTGAGAAAATCGCGCGAAATAAATTTCACGCCTACGCGAGCCTCAAGTTAGCAACTTTACTCTTTCCCATAGAAACTCGCTAACTTGTGGGTTTCACTCCGCTCTAACCTACGTCACGTAGGTCGTCATTTATGGCGACACATGTTTTATCACTCATACATAACGGGCTAAAGCCCGACTTACAGCTGCATTAATTGAGAAAATCGCGCGAAATAAATTTCACGCCTACGCGAGCCTCAAGTTAGCAACTTTACTCTTTCCCATAGAAACTCGCTAACTTGTGGGTTTCACTCCGCTCTAACCTACGTCACGTAGGTCGTCATTTATGGCGACACATGTTTTATCACTCATACATAACGGGCTAAAGCCCGACTTAAAGCTGCATTAATTGAGAAAATCGCGCGAAATAAATTTCACGCCTACGCGAGCCTCAAGTTAGCAACTTTACTCTTTCCCATAGAAACTCGCTAACTTGTTGGGTTTCACTCCGCTCTAACCTACGTCACGTAGGTCGTCATTTATGGCGACACATGCTTAATCACTGATATAGTGACGGGCTGAAGCCCGACCTACGACTTACACGTAGATTTAAGAAACATCGCGCGAAATAAATTCCACGCCTACGTGAGCCTCAAACTCGCTAACTTGTTGGGTTTTAATCTGATAGCTGACGGCTGAAAGCTGATGGCTCTGAGTGCGTCTCCGTTCTACCCAACGTTATCACTCACATTCCTTAGTGAGGAGCACGTTTGTCGTTACACTCGCTATATGCCACTGGCCGTCGATAAAACTCACTTTTGCGACATCACTTACGGCAAAATCACCGGGGACATTTAAGCGCGTTAAGTTACTCGCTAACTGTTGTGTACAGTATGGCCCTGTATCACCATGCATCACGAGCACTGGCTTATTGGTATGCTTTGCAAAATCGCTGATGGCATCTCGGTATACTTTAAAAGCATCACAATCGGCGCGCTGTGACTCACTGCAAGCGGATTTACTGGTTGGGTGGTAAATATCTGCCTGAAAGCCAAACACATAGGCCTTAGCATCCTGATGAACATGTGCTTGCTTTAGCCAAACGAGATTGTATTTATCACGCATATCGGCGGCATCCAGTGCTGCGTTTTTATCACTTTTTAAGATTTGCGAGCGACCATTAAAGGTGCCCGGGATATGCAAGGTACGAAACTCAATGCCATTAAATTGCCACCGGGCATTTTCTGGCAACTCAGCTTGTGTCGCATAACCCTGTAACCGCTTTGCTTTTTGTGTATAGGCATCGTCGAACATTAAGCCTTTTATAAAACTTAGCCGCTCAAGCTCATCAAAACGCACAGATAGCTTTTCTCGGTCGCAATCGGTCCATTCATTATCACCTGGGGTATAAATAAAAGGTTTTTCGGTCATCGATGTTAGTAACGCCTTGTTAGTTTGCAAAAGCTTATTCGTGCATGCAAGTGAGCCAGATTTCATATCGCCCAAGTGCATCAAAAATTCATGAGGTGTCGCTGCGATTGCCTTGGCAATTTTTCCGCCTTCTGCGAGATTAATTTCATCTATCGGGGTATATGGCATATCGCCCATAACTAAAAAACTATTTGTGGTCATTGCTAGCGCTAATGACATTGAACTAACAAACATACAGCTTACACCTTTAAAATACACATACCTTAAGCTCTCACAATGACAACTAAATGAAAACCAACTGCGGCAGATTTTTTCTATCAATGTTAAACTGCCGCCAGCTAATTAAGTGAGCCCACGAATGACATTAACTACAACTTACACATTAGATAAACCGTATTACTACGAGTGCTTTGATGAATCTTTACCCTACTCATCTCAGGCTAAACCTAAATATCCTCTGTTAGCATTGCTCATAACATTAGGCCTACTAGCCTTTTACCAGTTAGAAAACCATTATTTAGGTAGTTTTATGATAATGCTTGCCGTAGTGGAGTGCTTATCGTTTTATTATAAACGTCCATGGTGGGTGGCCAGACAAATGATGAGTCGTGCTTCAGGTAGTGAAGTAACTATCGTGTTTGATGATGAAGGTGTTAAAGCCGAAAATCCCTATAAACACTATCAACTAACATGGCAACAAATTACAGACATAATTGAGACTGAGCGAGGCTATATTTTGAAAGCTAGTCGAGGTATGCAATACCTGTCTAAAAAAGCGCTAAATGAAGAGATTGTTGCAGAACTAAATAAAAGAGCCACTCAATGAGTGGCTCTTAAAATATCTTTCGCTGATTAAACGTTGCCCGGATTTGGGTTAGATTTCTCTGCTTGGATGCGCATGTAGATTTCTTCACGATGTACTGATACATCTTTAGGCGCATTAACACCAATGCGAACTTGATTTCCTTTAACACCAAGAACAGTAACTGTAACTTCGTCACCGATCATAAGGGTTTCACCTACTCTACGAGTTAGTATTAGCATTCTCTTGCTCCCATATTCCAAAAAATTAAAAGATTCCGCGTCAAAAACATTCTAATGAAATCTAGACTTAAAAGTAAGTAAAAACTCTAAATCTTATTCATTTTCAGTTAAAAAAACTTTGTGCAGCGCACGTACTGCCAGCTCTAAATATTTTTCGTCTATTAGAACTGAAATCTTAATTTCAGATGTCGACACCAAAATGACTTTGATGTTTTCTTCGGCAAGCGCATTAAAAAATAAACTTGCTACTCCAGAGTGTGACTTCATCCCCACTCCTACTGCTGACACCTTAGCAACATTGCTTATTCCTTTAATAGAATCTGCGCCAAGCGCAGCCTGATTTAAGGTTAAAACTTCCAATGCTTGTTCAAAATCATTAGTGTGCACAGTAAAAGCATAGTCTATTTTTTCAAAGTTATGATTAACTTGATTAATCATATCAATTTCGATACCAAACTCTGCAAAAAGTTTCGTAATTTTAGCTAGGTTTTCAATCCCATATTGCATTTGATTGATATAAATCAAACTTTCATCACGATTGAAAGCAATACCTGACACAATATTTGCTTGCACTTCCGGTTCCTCAAAACTGATCAAGGTCCCTTGATCTGGGTTAAAACTCGATAGTACTCTGAGCGGTATATTGTATTTTCCTGCCGCTTCTACACTACGAATATGCAATACCTTAGCACCTAAACTCGCCATTTCGAGCATTTCTTCGAAAGTAACATGGCTCATTCGACGAGCATTTGGTTCAATACGCGGATCAGTTGTATATACGCCATCAACATCGGTATAGATCTGACATTCGTCAGCATTAATCGCTCCCGCAATCTCAACTGCTGAAGTATCAGTACCACCTCGGCCAAGTGTGGTGATATTACCTTCAATATCTCGGCCCTGAAAGCCTGCGATTATAGCAATACGGTTGTGCTCAAGCTCATGCTTTAAACGAGTCGCTGCAACCTCTTCAATACGCGCTTTACCAAACATATTGTCGGTGCGAATGTTGACCTGATCAGCCAGCAAACTTACCGCTGAGTGGCCACGTTTAATAATAGCCATTGCCAGTAAAGAAACAGACACTTGCTCACCTGTGGTAAGCAGTACATCAAGCTCACGGGCGCTTGGTCGAGAATCGATTTGTTTAGCGAGTTGAATAAGACGGTTAGTTTCTCCCGACATAGCCGAGAGCACCACCACAACTTGATGGCCTTGCTGCTTGGTTTTTACAACAAGGTCGGCGACGGCCTCAATTCGCTCGATTGAGCCAACTGAGGTGCCACCGAATTTTTGGACGATAAGTGCCACTAGTAGTTAAGAACGCTCAGATAGCCAACCAGTTACACTTTCTAAGGCTGTGGCTAGGTTCTCTGGCTGAGTACCACCAGCTTGTGCCATATCAGGACGACCACCGCCCTTACCGCCTACTTGTGCAGCCATGTGGTTTACAAGCTCACCGGCTTTCACTTTACCTGTTAGGTCTTTAGTTACACCTGCAATTAGGCTTACTTTATCGCCATTAGCTACACCAAGGGCAATAACACCTGAACCAATCTTCGTTTTCAGGTCATCAACCATGCCACGTAGTGCTTTAGACTCAGTACCTGCAACATCAGCAACCAGTAGTTTAATACCGTTCACTTCAACAACAGAGTCAAGTAACGATGCACCTGCCGCACTTGCTAGCTTGTCGTTAAGCTGTGCAATTTGCTTCTCAAGGCCTTTTGATTTCTCAAGTAACGCAGTTACTTTTTCAAGTACTGTGCTGCTATCACCTTTTACTAGCGCTGCAACATCGTTTAGTTGTTGCTCTTGCTCACTTACATAAGCAACAGCTTCAGCACCTGTTACTGCTTCAATACGGCGGATACCGGCAGCGATACCGCTTTCTGATACGATTTTAAATAAACCGATATCACCTGCACGCTTAACGTGAGTACCACCACATAACTCGATTGAGTAATCACCAATGGTTACTACGCGAACTTCGTCGTCGTATTTTTCACCGAATAATGCCATTGCACCTTTTGCTTTTGCATCTTCGATAGCCATTAGCTCAGTTTCAAGCGCAAAGTTACGACGGATTTCATCGTTTACTGCGCGCTCGATTTGACGTAATTCGTCTTTTGTAACTGCTTCAAAGTGTGAGAAGTCAAAACGTAAACGCTCTGGGTCAACAAGTGAACCTTTTTGATTTACGTGCTCACCTAAAATTTGACGTAACGTTTCATGTAAAATGTGTGTTGCAGTGTGGTTTTTCTTGATGCTATCGCGACGTGCTGCATCAATGGTTGCCTCTGCTTTATCGTTTGTACCAATGCGACCTTGCACACGACCATGGTGCGCAAATGCATTACCAAGCTTAGTGGTGTTAGTAACGACAAACTCACCGCCAGCAACTTTTAACACACCGGTATCACCAACCTGACCACCTGATTCAGCATAGAACGGTGTGCGGTCAAGGATTGCGATACCTTCTTGACCATCTTCAAGTACAGAAACAGATTGACCTTCATGGAAAAGCTCAACCACAGTACCTGTATAATGCTCTGCATCGTAACCTTTAAAGTCTGTGTGTTTTTCAGACTTAAGTTGTTGGTTGTAATCAGCACCAAACTTACCAGCTTGCTGTGCTTGCTTACGTTGCACTGCCATGCACTCTTGGAAACCGTGCTCATCAATGGTCATAAAACGCTCACGCGCCACGTCTGCCGTTAAATCAGCAGGGAAACCATAAGTGTCGTAAAGCTTGAATACTAAATCACCCGGGATCACATCACCTTTGATGTCTGCTAGGCTTTCTTCAAGAATTGCCAGACCACGTTCAAGTGTTTTACCAAACTGCTCTTCTTCAATACGTAGTACTTTTTCGATAATTTCTTGTTGCTTAGCAAGCTCTGGGTAAGCTTGACCCATTTGCTCAATTAACGCAGCAACAAGCTTATAGAAGAATGCGCCTTTCGCGCCTAACTTGTTACCGTGACGAACCGCACGACGAATAATACGACGTAGTACATAACCACGGCCTTCATTAGATGGCATAACGCCGTCAGATACTAAGAATGCACATGAACGAATGTGGTCAGCCACAACGCGTAACGATTTATCATCTAAGTCTTGTGCGTTAGTCACTTTAGCCGCAGCTGCAATGAGTGCTTGGAATAAATCGATTTCGTAGTTTGAGTGCACGCCTTGTAAAATTGCAGAGATACGCTCAAGACCCATACCTGTATCAACAGACTGCTTAGGAAGCGGCTCCATTGTACCGTCGGCATGGCGGTTAAACTGCATGAATACTAGGTTCCAGATCTCAATGAAACGGTCACCGTCTTCTTCTGGTGAACCCGGAGGACCACCCCAAATGTGCTCACCGTGATCGTAAAATATCTCAGAACATGGACCACACGGACCCGTATCACCCATTGACCAGAAGTTATCGCTAGTTGCAATGCGAATAATGCGGTCTTCACTCAGACCTACTTCTTTATGCCAAATGTTGAAAGCATCTTCGTCATCGTGATAGATGGTAACAAGTAGCTTTTCTTGCGGAAGTTTTACAACTTCAGTTAAAAATTCCCAAGCAAACTTAATTGCGTCTTGCTTGAAATAATCACCAAAGCTGAAGTTACCTAACATTTCAAAGAATGTATGGTGACGTGCAGTGTAACCTACGTTTTCAAGGTCATTATGTTTACCACCGGCACGCACACAACGTTGTGAGCTGGTTGCACGTGAATAAGGGCGGCTTTCCGCACCTAAAAATACATCTTTAAATTGCACCATACCGGCATTATTGAATAATAACGTGGCATCGTTACCCGGGATCAGCGAGCTTGAAGGAACAATTTGGTGTTGTTTAGAGGCAAAAAAGTCTAAGAACTGTTGCCTGATCTGTGCGGTAGTCATATGCTGCATGTGAAAATCTCACCCGTTTATTGCTGTGCTTGCATTGCAAAATCAATTTGTTCGTAATTAAAGCCTCGATACATCAAGTAGCGAACACGTTTCGCTTTTTCTTTCTGGTCGAGTTCTTTACCTGAATTTGAAAACTTCTTTAAATATGCGTCCTGTGCGAGTTCAAACCAATCGATTTCGAACTCTTCGAGCGTCTTATCTAATAATGCTCGGTCTATCCCTTTTGCCATCGCTTCGCTCTGAATGCGTTTTGCACCATGATACTTTGCTAAATGGCGGCGTACAAACCCTTCACAATAGCGCTGCTCGTTAATAAAGTTGTGTGACTCACACCAATCTAACAAACGCTCTGTGAACTCTGGCGTCGCCTCTTTTTGCTGTAACTTTCGGGTTAGATCCCGACGCGAATAATCTTGTCGAGATAGTAACCAAAGTACGTAATTCTTTAACTTTTGTTCTTTATCATCCATTACGCGTCAAAACGTCCTGATTGCGACGGTGATTCAGGCGCATTAGCTTGGTCATCACTTTTTGGTACAACCGGCATAAAAATAGCCTGAAATGACACGAAGAAACTAATGTAACAAATTGGCATTAAAACCAATAGAGGAATAAACGATAAAGGAATACAGATCACCATTAACACGGCACAAATAAGGCCATACACACTCAGTGGTGCCATATTTTTATAAAATACCATAAAAGAGGTTTTTAACACCGCAAACATGTTGCTTTGCTTTTGAAAGTAGACCAAAGGTACTGCGTAGGCAAAAGCCGTTAAATACACACAGATAGCCAATAAAAATACCGCAACTTGCCCCATAGAAATGGTCGCTAATAAATCAGCCAAATGAGCTTGATTTTGAGGGTCAAAAGTCTGACTCGAGATAACCGCGTAAGCATCTGCAAAGATAAAATTAGACAGTAATGCCAATAAAATACCCGCCGCCATCTGATACACAGCGACTCGCACTAAACCAATACGGTTTCCTTTGTTGCTAAATGGCTTAAAAATATCAGCTTGGCTGATAGTCCCACCTTGTTGTTTTGTGAGCACAGCTTGATAAAACCCCGCCATTAAAAACGGCGTCACAAACGCACCAACAACTTGCAATAGAGGCAGTACTAGCGCCAAAAAGCTAATTACCACTATTAGCAGATGCATTAAGATAAAAGTAAACGGTTGCAGCTTAAAGATTTCCCAGCCTGCTTTAAACCACTTTACGCCTGCACCAGCTTTAAAAACACGAACTTCGATTGACATAATTTCTCATTCAATAACGACAAAACGCACCGAGTATAACTGGGTGCGCTACTTGTTTATAGTCACCTGTTGTGAAATTTATTCAGGCTTTTTAATTTTTTTAATATCAAGCATGTGCGAACCATGTTTGATTTTCGTTTCGAGGTAAGCACGATTGCCTACTACACCTGCTTTAATATGAGCGTGCGTGCCCACAACAGAGTCAACCTCAATGCCTGCATCACGCAGTGCTTTAAGTTTATTTGGGTTATTGGTCATTAACTTAACGTGCTTTTGCCCAAGAGCCTCTAACATTAAAACCGCATCTGAAAAGTCACGTAAATCATCAGCAAAACCCAAGTGGTTATTCGCCTCGTAAGTATTCATGCCTTGTGACTGCAATACGTAAGCATCAATCTTATTGTATAAACCAATGCCACGGCCCTCTTGGCGTAAGTACAGTAAAATCCCGCCTTGCTGATGCATCATTTCGATACACTCATTTAATTGTTCACCACAATCGCAACGTGACGAGTGAAATACATCGCCAGTTAAACACTCTGAATGCATGCGAATTAATGGCACATCTTGCTCAGTGTCGGCTTGATTAAATACTAATGCCACATGCTCTTGACCATCTTTTAAACCACTAAAAGATACGATTTCTGCAGGAATATCACTGTTTTTGCCAACATTTAGCTGGACTCTTGCTCTTACTTGCGCCACGACAAATCCAAAATTAAAAAATAAATGCGATACTGCAAATGTGATTACAACAGCTTGAAGGTTGTAAGAATGCAACATACGACGAGTGATAACTAATATTGAGGCAGTTACCAGCAATTCAAGTATTATACACTCAAACCACTTGAAGATACGAGCTTTGCGCTATGAAAGCCGGGGTTTTTACTGCAACAAATAATCTAAAAACATAAACACAAAGCAAGCATTGATGCATCTAAAGCGATTTGATACCTTGTACCTAGTTATGATAACCATTATCATTAACTTGTATCAGTTATCATCCAAAAACTGGGCAGAAATAATAAGGATTATTATGAAAAAGAGCTCACTTGCCTTATGCATTGCACTACTATTTAGTCAGCAAGGCATTGCCAACGAAACGACCGCGCAAGAATTTAACGACACCTATCGCGCTTATGTCGCCGCTGTAGAAAACCAACAAGACAGCAGCGAACTTGCTAAAAAAGCATTTGAGTTAGGTAAAGAGGTTTATGGCGAAAGCGCCGACAACACCGCAAACCTTGCCATTAACTATGCAAACAGCCTCGCTAAAAGCGAACAAGATCAGCGCTTTGAGTTATATCGTACAGCCTACGAAATACTCGAAAAAAACCACGGCAAGCTAAGTGTGCAAGTGTATGACTCATTAATCGGCATGGCAGAATCCACCCCTTCAGCTAAGCGTGCTGATACGTATTTAGATGACGCTATTGCCATAGCTGAAAAGCAAAATTCAGCCAAACTTGTTGCTGATGCAAAAATGACCGCCGCTCGTATTCTTGCTTATAAAGGCACTGGCGAGCGCTATTACACAGCAAAGGAATATCTTGAAGAAGCTGATAAGTACTACCAAGAAAACTTACCAAATAACGCTGTCGATCGTATTAGCGCTGACTTCTTAGTTGCCGCATTTGCAGAAAGCCAACGTAAATACAGCACAGCCATTGAACGTTTAAATCATGTAGTAAGCGTGTTTGATAAAGAGCTAGACTTTGATCACAAAACGGAACTCGATGCCCATTCCAAGCTGGTTCACTTATACGAAAAAACAGGTAAAAGTGACGAAGCAACCAAACATTGTATAGCGATTGCGAAAATGGTGCCTTGGAAAGAAAGCCAAGAACAAGAGCCGTTATACCGTGTGCCACCTAAATACCCAATGTCAAAAGCTCAACGTATGGAAGATGGCAGTGTCGTGATGGAATTTGAAGTAACCCCGTCAGGCTTTGTAGACAACATAACTGTGGTTGATTCTGAAGGTGGTACTGCGTTTGAAAGAGAAGCGGTTAAAGCAATGAAAAAATGGCGTTATGCGCCTAAGTTTGAAAATGGTCAAGCTATTGCTGCGACTTCTCGGGTACAATTAGATTTTAAAATCAACTAATAAAAAGAAGGGTCGCAATGCGACCCTTTTTATAACCTGCTTAACAAGTTATCTGCTGCATCCTCAATTAAATCGAGTACCTTTTCGAAACCTTGATCGCCACCATAATAGGGATCAGGGATTTCGCTCTGCCCTGCATCACCATGACTTAAAAACAGCGACAACTTATATTGTAAGTGCTCTGGACACTGGGCTTGTAAATCAGCAAGGTTTTGCTTGTCTGCCGCAAGGATTAAATCAAACTCATAAAAATCAGCTTGAGTCACAGGTCGCGAATATATCCCTTTAAAACTATAACCACGCTTTTCGGCTGCTGCTTTTGAACGTGAATCAGGTGGATTGCCTTGGTGATAGCCAATAGTGCCAGCAGAATCAACTTTAACATTGACACCCAATGCCTTGGCACGGCTACGAAGTACCGCTTCAGCAGTAGGTGAGCGGCAAATATTGCCCAAGCAAACAATCAAAACCTTTTTCATTATTCGTCCTTAAAATTGCTTTAAGATTGACTCATCATAACGTTCTGCATCAAGTGACAGATTGTATTTTTCTGCCACACTATCAAGCTCTGCCTGCTTAATTGCCAACTCATCCATGGTAATGGTGTTGTCATCAAGCTGCCATAACAAACGCGAACCGGCATAGCTGTAATGAATTGCTAATAAAGCATCTGCATTGCCCTCGCGCCCTGCAGCTTTTAACTTTGGCATTTTTCGAGTAATTTTATTTAGCGCTTTTTTAAGCTCCCACACATAGACAATTTCAGTCATGTAATCATGGTTGCGGTATTTATTAAGCACAAAGCCCACCAGCAAACTACACACAACAACACCTAATAGGTTCCAATGAAAATGGCTACCGCTTGGGTCAGGAAATAACGCTATTAACGTTTGTGAAATGGCTAAACTGCCAACGGCTAAAGCAATTACACAAGCAATAATTACTTGGTTTAAATGTTTACGGTAACGGGCTTTATCTATTTGAATAAGTTTCATAACAACCTAAAAAACTTGTGAAAAATAAAAAGTGAAAAAAATTTCACCCCTTTTTTATTTGCCAGCCGTTTTAGCTATGAAAGCAATTATCCAAAGAGGAACGGCTATGCATACTTTACCACTAAACTCAGCAAGCTTGAATAACAGCAATACAGCTTTAAAGACAACCGCAGCAATTATTGGTGGCGGTGTAATGACCTTTGCAGCATTTGCATTTATGCAGTACTTAATTTCTGCTGAGCAAAGAGCCGATGTAAAAACAGGCCCAGATATTACGGTTGAAATTTATGAAGTACCAGAAGATTCAAAAGTGCAAGTAAAGCAAACACTGCCGCCGCCACCAGTTGCTAAAATGCCACCAAAAACGCCGCCACGCCCAACGAGTGATAATCCAGATACGGTTGTGGTAGCAGATTTAACACCAACGATGACATTCGATAACATTGGCGACACGCTTAGCAAAAGCATTAACCAACCAACGGGAGATGCAACGCCAATTGTACGCATAAATCCTAAATACCCACCGGTTGCAGCCCGCGAGGGGATTGAAGGCTGGGTGCAAATTAGCTTTAGCATTTCACCGACTGGCGAAGTTATCGACCCAGTTATTATTGATGCAGAGCCTAAACGGGTATTTGACCGCGAAGCAATTCGCGCTATTAAACGTTGGAAATATCGCCCTAAAGTTGTTGAAGGTGTGGCACAATTACAAACAAACCAAAGCGTTCAACTTGATTTTAAAATAGATGGATAACGGCCTATGCTAATGAGCATCAAGACATGGTTATTTGACAAGCCAAACACTGATTGTTTGGCGCAGTATGCCAAAACAGGCGACAACCGTTATCTTAACCAACTCGTTGCTCAGTACGGGAACGATCTTTATCACTACCTAGTCACCCAAAGTGATAAAGATCTTGCTCTCGATATATGCCAGCAAACTTGGTTAAAAGTTATTGATAAACGCGACTTTTACAATGATCAGAACAATCCAAAAGCGTGGCTATTTCGTTTAGCACGTAATTTGTTGATTGATGAGTTTCGTAAACAGCAAAAGTTCGTTGAATTAGAAGACAACCAAGTTTTTTCTGAACCAAAGGATGCAGAATATCACTACGACTATGAAGCCTTTGATAAAGCACTCATGGCGCTTAGCTTTGTACAGCGAGAAGCACTGACCCTACAGCAAGAAGGCTTTAGTCTCGAAGATATTGTTGCTATTACACAAAGTAACCCAGAGACCATTAAAACTCGGCTGCGATATGCCCGTCAAAACCTGAAACAACAACTAGGAGGCCATCATGAAGCGTAACGACGAGCAACTCGATGCTGATTTAAAAGCACATTTTCAAAAGCGTAAAACACAGCATAACTTAAGCACCGAACAACTTGCACAAATGCAAACGCCACAAGTGACACGGCCTAAAAAACAACGTTTTTTGAAAATACAAATGGCCAGTTTATTTGTTGCCCTAGCATTATTTGGCTTTGTTATGCTTGAATATAATTATCGAGAACTAACAAACATTTATGCTGTTGATCTTTCTGATTATCAATGGGTAGAAGTTCACGAGCTCGACTCTAAAGGCAGTTATGTAAGCAATCTAAAGCAGCAAAAGCAAATGCTAGATACTAACTACCAACAAGCATTAGCCAATCACCAAGCCCGCACCAGCTTCACCGGCCGTCTAGTCAGTGTTGATAACGACTGGTATATCGCCGACTGCGAGCAAAATGTACTCGTACAAATTAAACAATCGCTACTTGAAGAATTACAAAAGCACGGCACCCTAGATACCCATATTCACCAAGGTGACCTACTGGCACTTGACCAAAACAAACAAGGCCAAATTATCGCTCTCAAACAGCTAACCCACGAAACGAAAAAGTGTGCATCTTAATAAAACGAGTTCGCCAGTTAGCAAGGGTAAAGAGTAAAGGAGTACCGTAGGCATGAAATTTATTTCGCGCGATGGCCTCAATCCATACTCTTGTAGGTCGGGCTTTAGCCCGTTAATGAAAAGATAATTTGTCGCCATAAATGACGACCTACGTGACGTTGGGTAGAACGGAGTGAAACCAACAAGTTAGCGAGTTACAAGGGGAAAGAGTAAAGGAGCCATCGGTTTTCAGACTGACGGCTGACGACTCCCCCGCTCCTTACCTCGCTTTTCCTACCAATAATCGCACATTGCTCTAATGTTAATAACAATTTAATGCTGAACCAGCTAGGCTAGTAACATCGTGTTTAAATATTATGGAGCTACCATGAAAAGGTCTTTGTTTAACAATTTAATCATTGCCTCAATTAGCTTATCTAGCTTGCAAGCTTGTGCTCAGCCAGAGCAAAAAATTCCACTGGATGCCAGTGCGAATAACTACAAACTAGAATTAGTAAGCGAAGGGATTCAAATTCCTTGGGGTATGGCTTGGCTTAACGAGCGAGATTTACTCGTTACCGACAGACGTGGTGAGCTTAGGTTAATTCGTGATGGTAAACTCGTTGAGCAAACAGTTAAAGGCACACCTAAAGTACATGATGAAGGTCAAGGGGGCTTATTAGATATAGAGCTTGATCCGAACTTTGCCGACAATGGCTGGATTTACTTTTCCTACTCGGGCTATGAAGGTGATGGTGAGGGTTACAATACCTCAATTATGCGCGCTCGCTTTAAAGATATGACTCTTGTCGATCAGCAATTATTATTTGATGGCGAGCCAAATATTAAAACAACGAAACACTATGGTTCGCGTATTGAGTTCGACAAAGAAGGTTACTTGTATTTCTCTATTGGCGACCGTGGCAAAAGAGACGTTCACCCACAAAGCCTAGACTACGATGCAGGCAAAATTCACCGTATCAATAGCGATGGTTCTATCCCTAAATCAAACCCGTTTTATAACCATAAAACAACTCACAAAAGCATCTATTCGTATGGACACCGTAACCCTCAAGGTATGGCGATGCATCCTGAAACGGGAGTTATATGGAGCCATGAACACGGCCCTCGTGGCGGTGATGAAATCAACATAGTTAAAGCAGGCGCGAATTATGGTTGGCCTGAGATCACCTATGGGATCAACTACATTGGTACAAAAATTACCGACGAAACCAGCCGCGAAGGAATGGAACAACCTGATTGGTATTGGGTGCCATCAATCGCCCCTTCTGGAATGGAGTTTATCACCAGCGATAAATACCCACAGTGGCAAGGTCAAATTGCCGTAGGTTCGATGAAGTTTGGCCACCTTGTGTTAGTGAAGCTAGATGGTGACAAAGTAACAGGCCACAGCAAAGTATTTGAAGGTGTAGGTCGTGTACGTAGCCTCGCCACCCACCCTAATGGTGATCTATACCTTGGTGTTGATGGTGTCGGTGTTTATAAAGTTGTACCTAAATCGTAGGTTGGGTATAGCGAAGCGAAACCCAACAAGTTAGCGAGTTACAAGGAAAAAGAGTAAAGGAGTACCGTAGGCGTGAAATTTATTTCGCGCGATGGTTTCTGTCCACACTCTTGTAGGTCGGACTTTAGCCCGTTAATGAAAAGATAATTTGTCGCCATAAATGACGACCTACGTGACGTTGGGTAGAACAGAGTGAAACCCAACAAGTTAATTAAACCCCGTCTCTACTTTATCGGGGTCAGATCACAGATCAGACGGCTGACGGCTGACGGCTGACGGCTGACGGCTGACGGCTGACGGCTATCAAACTTGAATATGCGAGTTATCGAAATTCAAGCAATAAAAAACCACAGACTTCTCTGTGGTTTTTTGCTTATAACTTAAAGCTTACAGCTATTACTTATAAAACAATAATACTCGTCACAAGGTAAGCGATGAAGGTTAACGCGCCGCCAAATAAGGCGTATGGCATTTGGGTTTTTACGTGAGTTAATAGATCACACCCTGATGCAATAGCCGATACCGCACTGGTATCTGAGATTGGCGAGCAGTGATCGCCAAACACGCCACCGCCTAAAATAGCAGCAATTACTAATGAAGGTGGTAAACCTAAAGCTTGAATGAGCGGTACACCAATTGGAATAAGAATCGCGAATGTGCCCCATGAGGTACCAGTGGTAAATGAAATTACCGCACCGGTTAAAAATAGCACTGGCACAACCAAGTAAATAGGTAAGAAATCACCCACAAGACCAGCTACAAACACACCCGTACCTAGGTCTTTTAAGCTTGCCCCTAAGGTAAGTGACAACAATACAATTGCTACCAGTGGTAGCAACTCACCCATACCTTTAAAGCCAATATCAACAAGCTTATGATGAGTAAAGTCGCGAGAGCTAATCATTAAAAAGTAAGCCACAACACAAGCTAAAATAGTTGCATACAGCACTGATTTAGAACCACTGCCACTGGCAATATCGCCATCGCCAGTCCAGAACATAAAGCCAACCATGCTAGCTATTAAGGTGATAAGTGGCACAAGCATATAACGCGCTTTAGAGCCTTTTACTTCTTCAGTCAGCTCGGTTTCTTGTTGTTCAAAATTATCTTCTGCTTGCTTTAATGGCCCATGTACCTTATCAAAAGTAATGGTATAGAACACGATAAGTAAAGTGATAATGGCGTAAAAGTTATAACCTATACTGCCCCAAAGTACTGATACCGCAGACTCTTCCATTTCGTAGTTGCCAAGTAGACCAAGCACATATGCGCCCCAGCCATTTAACAAGATTAAGATACACACAGGTGCGCTGGTACTATCGATAATGTAAGCAAGGCGTGCTCGGCTCATTTTAAATTTATCGAATAAACCACGCGATAAAATACCCGAGGTTAATACACTTAAGTTAGATTCAATAAATACTGCAATACCTGAGAACATGGTTAAATAACCAACTTGGCGCTTACTTTTAGCAACCCCTTTGTTCATCAGTAAATTAACGGTAGCAGCGACACCGCCAGATTCACGAATGTAGGCAAGTAATGCACCTATTAAGATACTAAAAATAAGGATACGGCTATTACCAGGGGAACTGGCGACTTCAACAACACGCTCAATGGTATTAATGAAGGTGTAAAATAAGCTATTACCTTCACCATTGATAGCAAGTAAAAACTCAGACGACGCAACCGCGACCAATAACGCCATGATCACTTCTTTGCGCCAAAACACAATTAAGATAGCAATCAAGGGTGGTAAAATTGAATACCAAGACATAAAAACCCTTTTAAATTAAGAACAGCATTTTATTTTTATTATGCGAAAACTCGCTAAGCTTAATGGCTTTACCATTAAACTCAACTTAATTCGACTAGTGATTTAATATACTCTCATAAATCAGTGAGATAATAGAGCCATACTTACCCGTTTCGAAACGTTTACCGACAAACTCGTAATTTTCTTGCGAACCTTCAATAGGTGTATGACGCGCATTGGTTAATAGCACAATAGCAAGGTCGTACTCGGGGTCAATGACGGTCACAGTGCCAGTCCAACCAGTATGACCAAAAGCACGCGGGCTGGCGTAAGGACCAAAATGCCAAGTTCGCGCTTGATGCCCCGCTCGTCGCCACCCTAACCCATAGGTTTCATCACTTGCTTGAGAGTTTGTGAATTGCTCAAGTACTTGTGGCGTAAAAATTTGCTTATTATCATAACCACCGCCATTGAGTAATACCTGCATAAGCACTGACAAATCACCAGCAGTACTAAAAAGCCCTGCATGCCCCGCTACGCCACCTAAGGCATAAAAGGCTTTTTCATCATGTACTTCACCTTGCAGAACATCGGTTCGAACATTTTCAAATTCAATGCGTCCACCTCGGGTGTTACCATTAATCTCTGTGGCCGCAATTTGTGAGGTTAAAAAGCCTTTTTGCAATGGATTATAAACCGTATGCGTTAAACCAAGCGGTTGATAAATTTGGCTTTCAACATAAGTATCAAGCGCCATACCACTGATGCGTTCAACCAGTACACCTAACAACATATAATCGATATCAGAATATAAGTGTTTTACGTTACGTCCAGCCACGAAGGGAACGCCAGTTAATAACAGGTTTTTAGTACGCAGACTGTTTTGTGAAAAAAAGCGCTCACCAAATTTATTGTCTTTACGATGAAAATCAACCACGGCAGGATAACCAGCACTGTGGGTAAGTAAGTCTTTTACTAAACGCTGCTCACGGCCGCTGCCTCTAAATTCTGGCAGGTAATAAAACAGCGGTTTTTCTACGTCGAGCTTTCCTTCGCTGGCAAGCTTCATCAGCGCAAAGTTAGTGGCAAACATTTTTGAGTTTGAGGCTATATCAAACAAGGTATCATTTTGCATAGCTTGTGGGCTTTTGAGCTCACTGCCATCAGCGTGGTACTTTTTAGCTGCGCCGTAATGGCTTAATTTAATCAGCTTGCCATCTTTAACAACGGCAAGTACCGCGCCCGGAAAGCCCTCTTTAATTTCTTGAGTAATTAATTCATCAACGGCACTAAAGCGCTTTTGACTGCTGTTTTTATCAAGCGTTGGATAAGGAAAGCGTAAGGTTAAGCTTGCCCCTTCGGGCAATACATTCTCAACTTTATAGGTGTTGATGCCATTGTGAGTACGTTTAGCCAAACTGTATTGATATATTTTTTCGGCAGTTAAAGGCGAAGCTATATTGATTTTTTCACCATTAATATAAATGTCTGCGCTGGTTGCGTCTTGGTTTTCAATGATGATCTCACCGCGACCTTTATAGGCGACAAAGGTGCCTCTGTCGTTAACAAGCGCGCGACTGCTTGGATCAAGAGCAGGAATACGGGCTATCACTTGTGCATTAGCCAGTGTTCTTGGCTCTGGCTCAACCGCTTGCTGTTGCTGCTGATATTCTTTAAATAACCGCTCAAGCTTTTTAGGGAAGTATTTATCTAATAAAGCAAACAACACAGCGGCACTTCTGGCATCACTATTTCCACTTACATGCCAAGGCAAAAAGTGCATTTGAAAAGCACTTAAGGCATCTAAAGTTTGCGAATCAAGCTGCCCCGTAGCAATCACCTCATAGCCGTAGCTACGCAGTGCTTTTTGCATTAACTCAACAGAGGGTTTTGATGCACTAAATAATTGCCAATATTTATCAACAGTGTCGCTGTCGTACCACGCACCGATACCCGCTTTATAAAGTTGGTACCAAGGAAAACGCGGGCCTGGGTCGTTCTTACGGCTTGGCGCAATATCTGAATGGCCGATAACTTGAGTTGGGCCAATATCTGGGTTTCGCGCTAAGATATCTTTGCTAAGCTCAATCAACAACTCAATTTGTTTAGCATCATAGTCTGGGAAAATACACAATTTGCTGGCATCGTTTTCCATTGCAGGCTGACTTTGCTCAGGTATATGACAGGTTGGTACATTCACGATTTCAATACCAATTGAATGATCATTTAAATCTTCTCGGCCTTGCCAAAAGCTGCGGCCGGCATGCCATGCTCTGTCTTTTTCATCAACCAGCTGAATAATTTCTAAATCGTCTTTTGGATAACTTGGATCGCCTGATTCTGGTAATAAATAATGTGAACTTAAGCCCCCTTCATCCACTAAGGCACGCATCGACTTTTCGTAATCAATGGCGGTGTAATGCATTACTAAAAACTTTACACGGTGACTGTAATTAGCTGATTGTGTGAAGGTATATTGATGACTGGCACAGCTTACTAAAAAAGCAGCACTACTGAGATAACACAGCTGTTTAAGAAATTTTTTTAAAGGGGTAAAACTCATAACAGATTCATACCTGATGATTTAAGCGTTGACGATTCTCAGCAATACAGTAGCAACACCCACTTAACATGTAAAATATTTTATTTACCAAATAAAGAATAAACAGCATACATTATCGCTAAGTCTCTAAAAATGCAGCTATCTCAACAAATAATCTTGTATCTATTATGGAATAAAACTATATTATTCCATCTAATTAAAGAAAAATATTCCAAACTTAGGTCAAGTAAAACAAAAAATAAGTCGTGGTATCAAAGCAATTACGTATCGCAACTTAAGGTGTGTAGTACATTACTATGCAATGTGACTTAAGTTAATTAAACAAAGTGAGCCCTATGTCTACTTTTGTAAAAATTAAAGCTTTACGCCAGTCTTTATCGAGCAGCGAAGCAAAGCTTGCTGATTTCACACTAAATTCGGCGAATGCTATTCGTAACTTATCATCCGTTGAGCTTGCGAAAGTGGTTGGAGTGAGCCAGTCAAGTGTGGTGAAGTTTTCACAAAAATTAGGTTACAAAGGCTTTCCTGCTTTTAAACTTGCGGTGATTGATGCGCTCAATGACGAAACAAGTGAACCAAAACTACATGGTAAAATAACCCTTAATGACTCACTTGAACAAATCGCAGAAAAATTATTAAGTAGTAAACTGGCTGTACTCACTGAAACAAAGAATCTCAACGAGGCCGTGGCAGTCGAAAAAGCAGTAGAGCTTTTAAAGTCAGCAAAGCGCATACTGATCTGTGGTTTAGGTGGCTCAGCATTAGTTGCAAAAGACTTCTCTTATAAATTACAAAAACTCGGCATGCCTGCAATAGCGGAGCCAGATGGCCACGCGCAGCTTGCATACGTTGCTACCTTTTCAAAAGGTGACTTGGTGATTGCGATAAGTGAGTCAGGTATGACCCGCGAAATTGCTGAAGTAGTTAAACAAGCGAAAAAGAATGACAGCTCAGTGATCTCAGTCACAAAGTTTGGCAGTAGCCCTGTTGCTGACTCTGCCGATGTAAAACTTTACTCAGTGGCTGAAGGTGAGTCTGTGCGTTTATCGTCAATTCTTGCGCGAACAGCACAAGACTTTGTTATTGATATTCTGTTTATCGCTCTCACCCAGTCAAGTCGCCAAGGCCGTAAACTACTGGAACATTCTAATGAAGTTGTCGGTGAATTTAAGAATAACTAATTTCTTAATAAATAACATTTAAGAACAAAAAAGCAGCCTAGGCTGCTTTTTTTTATGATTGAAGCAGACTTTTTCCTCTTACCATAAATCACATCTTTTACTCTTTATCTTTGGGATTAACCCACTGAGTATACAGTCATAATTTCTTACAAAAATAACTTTCTGATAATTGAGCCACCGCTAAAGCGAGCGATTGCTGAACTTTACCTAAAATAGGTTATATATTTTATTCCTAAAAAAAGGTACGTTAATAAAAAAATATTCTTGACCATAGTAAATAACACCTGTTTAATATGTGGGCAACATAATATTAAAGTTCATAAGTCTCAACTGGGTAAGCAGTCCAACAAAGCATATAAATATAAGGACGGGAAACAATGAAACAACATGCATCCACACTCGCAATTAGCTATATAGCCAAAGCGACAAGCAATGCACTTCGTGCAAAGAAAACAGCCTTTACCGGCGTTGTTATGGCCGCGGCTCTAGCCAGCGCACCAGCCTTTGCAAATCTAACCGGTGGTATTAAAGGTAAAGTATCATCACCAGCGACACAGCAGTCACTGGCTGGGATCACAGTAACTGCAAAGAGTAACGTGATGCCAAAACCTCGTACCGTTGTTACGCGTGAAGATGGTAGTTATGACTTACCGCAGTTAAAGCCCGGTACTTATGAACTGACTTTCACCGATAAAAACGGTGTAACGCAAACCATGACTGTCGACGTTTTACTTGAGCAAACATCAAGCTTAAACGTCACTATGGGTGGTGCTAACGAAAACGTTGAGGTTATCACGGTTACCGGCAGTAAGTTATTCCGCGAAGGTAAATCTGCACTCACTAACTCATTAGGTGAAGAAGCAATCAATAGCGTGCCAGTTGGTCAAGATTACCGTGACCTATTAAAACTTGTTCCGGGTGTTGAGCTATCTGAAAACGCAACCCTTGGTCCATCAGCAGGTGGTTCGGGTGTTGATAACTCTTACGGCTTTGACGGTGTTGATGTTTCACTCCCTATGTTTGGTAACTTAGCATCAGAGCCATCAACCCATGACGTTGCCTACGTTACTATGGATCGCGGTGGTGCAAAAGCCGTTGGCTTTAACCGTTCAGGTGGTTTCTCAATTAACACCGTATCAAAATCAGGTACTGACGAATTCCACGGTAATGTTGAATACAAAGTTCAACCTAAGAGTTTAGTGGCGACTCCAACAGGTCAAGAAAGCTATGAGCTTGATAAAAGCTGGTTAACCGCAAGTTTAGGCGGCCCGCTTATTGAAGACACTTTATACTTCTACACTTCTTATTATCGCCCTGAAGAAACACGTACTAATAAAGATACAGCCTATGGTGAAGTAAAAGACTATAAAAATGTCCGAGATGAATACTTTGGTAAGTTAACTTGGGCACCTACTGACGATATTTTAATTAATATTTCACAGCGTACCTCAGAAAAAACCATCGAAGGTCGCTCAGTTGGCGCTTACGAAACTGACAGTGTTTCTGCGGGTGATAAAGCCGATCAAGATATCTTTACCTTAGATGGTTCGTGGCTATTAGGTGATGCAACAACTCTTTCATTCCAATACAGTAAATTAGAGATAGAGTCTGGTACCACACCTGATACAAAACTATCTGTAGTACCATCGTTAACGGGTCAACTTGACTTAAGTAATCTAACTGAAATGGGTTACTTCAGTGTACCTAGCTTATTAGATGCTGATGATAACTACACAGCAGAGCAAATTGCTGCATATAATGCAGGCGCTGCACCACTCATTGCACAATACGGTTATACCGAAGATGGGCAAATGCGAGGTGGCGGCGGTGTTGGTGCGTATTACCAATACGATAATATCGACTTTTACCGTGATAGCTTTGAGTTAAATCTAGAACATGAATTTAGCTGGGGCGATACTTACCACACGTTACATTTAGGTGGTGAATGGAAAGAAAGTAAAGAAGTTCTGTCTCGCCTTTCAAATGGTTGGGGTAGAATTTCTTATGTTGGCGGCCTAGATGAAAGCTTAGAAGAAGGCAGCTCTGCGCCGGTTATTTACCGTGCTCGCGTGCAACAAATGAGCTTAGTAGCAGGTGGAGATGCGGTTTCTGCTATTAACTCAGAAATGGAAACGCTGAACTTCGAAATCAACGACACCATTGAAGTAGGTGATTGGACTTACAATGTGGGTGTGCTTGTGAGCCGTGATACTTGGTATGGTCAAGGTCTTAAATCTGCATCTGGTACTCTCTCTGGTTATGAGTTAGCACCGGGCGAAAAATACGAAATGTATCAAACAGATTGGACAGATATGATCCAGCCTCGTTTAGGTGTGAATTGGAATTATGCAGATCAAGACTCTGTATTTGCTAACTTCTCAATGTATAACCCTGAAGCAAGCTCATTAGCGCGTGCAGCCTCTTGGGACCGTAATACCCGTGCCGAAATCGAAGTTGAGTTTGATGAAGCGGGTAAAGTAATTTACGCAGAGCCGCGTCAAGGTTCATCTGGTAAAGTATTTGCTGATGATTTAACACCTCGTCAAATCAAAGAGTTTACTCTTGGTACCACTAAATATGTGGGTTCTGATTTAGTATTACGTGCTCATGTTCGTCACCGTAAGGCATCGCATTTCTGGGAAGATATGCCAAATAACGCGCGCTTAACTGACTACTCTGGCGTTGATGCTGAAGGTGTGCCACAACATATCGCTGATAAAGGCTTATACGTAGATAACCTTGATGCGATCCGTGATGAAATTGGCGGTTCATCATATGTTATTGCCGAAGTAGATGGTGGCGAAACGAAATATTGGGAAGCGAGCATCGAAGCTGAATACTTAGGTGAAAACAGCTATATCAATGCTTCTTATGTTTGGAGTCACTACTACGGTAACTTCGACCAAGATAACACCACAGCAACAACAGATGCGAATACCTTCATTGGTTCTTCGAACTATGGTGATGGCCGTGGCCGCTACCCTTGGGATTACAAATACGGCACATTATCAGGTGATAAACCGCATAAAGTAAAAGTTTATGGTTACTATACTGTGCCATGGCAAGCAAATATTGGCGCTTACTTTGTATTCCAGTCGGGTAAACCTTGGGAAGCATGGGATGGTTCAATCTATGGCTACTCAAGTGGTACAGCACGTTATGGAGAACCTGCAGGTAGCCGTCGTAGCCCTAGCCATTGGCAGCTTGATTTAAACTACACCCAAGACTTTAAGTTCTCAGGTGACATGGAACTACAATTCCGTGCTGATATCTTCAACGTATTTGACCGTCAAACAGGTTATAACAATAACCCATATGTATCGTCAGAAACCTTTGGTGAGTATCGTAATTACTACAGCCCACGTCGTGTGCAGCTGTCGTTTAACTTCAAGTTCTAAGTTAATCAATCCTGTTGGGGGCCGCTATTGCGGCCCTTTTTTATGTCTCAAGAACAGACTTAAATTGTACAAAATGCTTTTGCTGCATCTATATTAACCGCTTCTTTCATAAAGTAGTCGAGCTGCACAGTGCGAATAATCGCTTGCGACTCGCTGTTACTTGTACTTGCCTGCCACTGCCAACTTTTAAGCGACTCTCGCGACACATCAACAAACAGCCCTTCTGGGAAGCTCTCGACAAAACGGATATCAATCGTATTGCCCTGATTATCAATAGTTATAACAAAGCGCGCACAGCCCGTCTGTTTGGCAATTAAAGCAGCTTTGGGATAGATAGGCTTTGTTGCATGTTTTAGTGTCCACAGCTGCTCTGCTGCGTTTTTATTATCACGTAGATCAAGCGCATCGGTTGAGTTACTTGTTGAGGTGTTGGGGAGTTGTGAGCAGCCAGCTAGTAAAGCGAAAGCAGCAATGCTTAAACTGAAATAAGTCTTCATGGTATATCCTTATAAATCAAGCCCCTGAATATAACACAGCTTTTTATGGATATAAAAAAACGAGGCAAGCGCCTCGTTCTTATTTTCTAGTTACTTAGCTATTATTGATAAAGCAAATACGGAGCTCGCTTTCGTTTAAAAGTACTTAAGTCAGCTTGCCAGCTTTGCTTAATTTGCTGCTCAGTTTGACCTGCTTCAATGGCTAAACGCAATTTATCAGTACCCGCAAGTTTATCCATGAAACCAGCACGTTCAAAAAATTCTTGATTATTTGCAGTTAGCTTTTGATAGGCTGAAATAAATAAACTTAAATCTAGACCATGAATATCAGCATCTCGTAAATCTTGACCAAACACTTCAATCTCTTTGAATTTAGGGTTCATTGATGCGCCTTCAATTGCACGAGGGGTAAAACTAAACTCCCCCAGTTTTATTGGCGAATAGCCCACAACTTGAAACGGAAAATCCGTACCACGGCCAATGGTAATAGGCGTTGCCTCAAAGAAACAAAGTGATGGGTACAACTGAATCGATTGAGCATTAGGTAAGTTTGGGCTTGGTTTTACCGGTAACTCATAGCTCATTGTGCGCTCATAATTAGCAACGGGAACCACTGTTAAATTAAGTTTATCTGCATTGTTTATCCATCCCTCACCTTTAATCATTTGAGCCAGTTCAGCCACTGTCATACCATGTAAAACAGGAATTTCATGCATGCCAACAAACGAACGAAATTGTGGATCAAGGATAGGCCCATCAACATAAGCAATATTCGGGTTAGGTCTGTCTAATACGATAAATGACTTATCATTCTCAGCTGCCGCTTCCATCATGTAGTGCATTGAGCTGATGTACGTGTAAAAGCGCACACCAACATCTTGAATATCAAATATAATGACATCGAGATCAGCAAGTACTTCAGGAGTTGGCTTTTTATTGCTGCCATAAATAGAAACAACATCAATGCCTGTTTTTGCATCTACAGTACTTTTTACATGTGCGCCTGCATCATGATCGCCGCGAAAGCCATGCTCAGGTGCAAATATTTTACTTACCTTAACTCCTCTATCGAGCAATAAATCAACTAAATGCTGACCATTAATCTCTGAGGTTTGATTAACCACTAAACCAACGCGTTTACCTTTAAGGGCTGGTATATAAGCGTCGTAATTTGCAGCACCAACTTGCAATGGCAAGGTGTTTTCAGAGACTTGTTGTGGAGTCTCTTTACAGCCTAACAGTGATAAACAACTGATAATCATAACAACTAAAAAGCGCATTATTCCTCCACCGCTTTACGTAAAAAACCATCAGCTTTCGATAGAAGCTCTTTAGCATCAACTGCCGATTTTCCTGTTAGTACAATTAAAATAGCTAGTTTGGCACTTTGCTCTGCTTGCTTTAACGCATCAACTGCTTGCTGCTGCGTACAATCAGTCGCTTGCATCACGATACGTATAGCGCGGGCATGCAACTTTTCATTGCTGGCATTCACATCGACCATTAAATTTTTATACACTTTACCTGTACGTATCATGCTGGCGGTACTTAACATGTTTAATACAAGCTTTTGTGCTGTGCCCGATTTCATTCGGGTTGAACCTGTTACAGCTTCAGCTCCGACCACCGGACAAATGCCAATTTGTGGTAAACACATGACCGCTGAATTAGGATTACAAGTCACACCTACAGTTACACAACCTATTGATTTTGCATATTCAATTGCAGAGCACACATAAGGTGTGCGCCCACTGGCAGCTATGCCGACAACAACATCGCGGCTCGTTAAGTTGGCATTTTTTAAATCTTCAATAGCTAAGGTCGTGCTATCTTCAGCGCCTTCAACAGCCTTTTTAAAGGCCGTATCACCTCCTGCGATAATTCCTTGCACTTGCTGATCATTCACACTGTAAGTAGGAGCACATTCAACCGCATCCAAAATACCTAAGCGACCGCTGGTGCCAGCACCAATGTAAATCAACCTACCGCCTTGCTGAAACGCTTCTACAATGTGATCTACCGCAGCACTTATTTGCGGAATAACAAGTTTTACTGCCGCAGCCACTTTATGATCTTCATTATTGATTTTAGTGAGGATCTCAGTAGTGCTGAGCAAGTCAATATCCAAAGTGTCAGGGTTTTGTCCTTCTGAGACAATGCCATTTAACTCTTCGAGTAATTCACGTTGTTGCTTAAATACGTGCTCAGGGCTCATTGGGTTGTCCTTCTTCAATAATGTCATAATAATGCTTTGCCGCTAAAATTGAGGCGCCAGTTAAAGAATCTCCCTTACAAGGAGATAGTTCATTTTGTAAGGCCTGTGGTAATAATGGTTGGCTCACCTTCGCAAGACCACCTATTAAAATTACCGGTAAAGGTGAGTTGCCTCTGCTTTTGCTAATTAACTCAACCACTGACTGTGTATGTTCAGCCAAAACACTTTTTGCCACCTTACATTCATCTTGTAAGCTAAACACCAACGGACTAAATGCTGCATAATCTGCGGGTTTAGCAAGTTTAAGCCAATCACTAATTGCTTGACGAGTACATCCTAGCTGCTCACTCAAGCGAATCGTTAAAGGGCTTTTTGGTAAATCAAAACTATCTATATCGTTTAATAAATGCTGTACAGCCATAAGGCCAATGCGGGCACCACCACCAAAGTCATCAACAGTGAACCCCCAACCCCCAACCAATTTAATTTGATTTTGAGCCGTTAATCGTGCCCCGACAGCTCCCGTACCAAGAGCTACGACAACGCAAGGAGCACCTAAATTTGCCCCATACAGTGAAGTCGTCGCATCACTTGTAATCTCTAAGTAAGCAAATTCGATTTCATAAATAAGCTTGAGCATTACTTTAACTTGCTCAGCAAGGCTTACTGACGAACCACCAGCAAGCCCCATAACGGTAACCATATCGCTAGGCTTAGCATTGCTTTGTTCGCAGACCTCGCGCGTCACTTTAACAATGTTTTCAACTGCTAAATCAAGATCATTCGACAGTGATGCAGAGCCAGCCTGAGCGCGAAATTGCTTACCCGTTGCCAGCTCTTTAAGCTCAGCTACCACCTTAGTGCCACCGCCATCGATGGCTAAAATATATGATGGCGCCATTTATGCCGTTGCCTCATTGCTTGCTTTTCCTATACAGCACACTAATGTGGCAAGCAAGGTGCCAATACATAATTGCCACGTAAACCCTAAGTAAAAGCGCATAGATTCAGGCAGTAACCAATCAATCATGTAAGGTTGCATGAATAGGGTCACCATAAATCCTGTAATTAAGGCAGCTAATACTGACCCTTCACTGCCACGCTTGGTAAATAAAGTTGTAAAGTACACCCCTAATAAACCACTGTAGGAAAAGACCATTACGCTTAGAGCAAATTTTAATAATGGCATATCGCTATACTGCTGCCAGAAATAACAAAGGATAGCCATTAACGCTAAAGCAAGACTTACCAGCGCCATACCCACACGACCTGCTTTAACAAAGTGCTGATCGCTCACTTGCTTATTGGCTTTCTCTAAATATGGGCGATATAAATCTTGCACGATGACTGAAGACATCGAACTAAGCCCAGAGTTCAAAGTAGAAATAGCGGCTGCAATAATACCGACACTCACTAAGCCTTTCACTCCGGCTGGTACTTCGTTTAATACGTAGTACATAAAGATAGTGATTTTTTCACCGTTAAACTCTTGAACAACCGTTTGCCCAGCTTCGCTATTCATTAATGCTGGTTGCTGATAAACGATGTAAAGCAGTAAACCAATAAAGATAAAAATAGCCATAACCGGGATCACCATGACCACTGAAAGTAGTAAAGCTTTACTGCCCTCTTTCGGGCTTTTACAGGTTAACAAGCGTTGTGTCATATCTTGGTCAAGACCAAATGCGGCAATATTTAATAACACAAAACCAGTTAGAACAGAGGCCATGTTGAACACCCCTGACGGGCCAAAGTCTAAATCAAACTTAAACAGTGCCAGCTTTGAGTCTGCCCCTGGGCTTGGTTCATTTAAGGTTGCAATAATGGTTGAAAAATCGGCTGGAATAACGCTCAGCAAGCTCCAAATAACCGCAATAGCCGCACTCACATAGACAATGCTTTGCAATACATCAGAATAAATAACGCTGCGGATCCCGCCCAAAAAGGTATACAACAAACCTGCTAGTGCCAGCACTAGAGTGGCTACAACCACACTGTCTGCATCGATATTTCCGTATAAAATCATCGCAACAGCAATCGCTGCCATATATAAACGAGCACCACTTGCAAACACTCGGCCAAATAAGTACATCAAGCCGCTGCGTCGCTTTGCTTTAGGACCAATGCGTTTTTCTAATAACTCATAGACCGTATAAACTTTTTGCTGATAAAACTTTGGAATTAAGAATGCAGAAACAATAAACGCCGCAATAAAGGCTCCAATATTGGTAGCAATATAAGAAAAGTCTCCTTGGTAGCCTTGATCTGGCCCACCAATAAAAGTGGCAGCTGACTGCGAAGTAGCCAGTACAGATATCGCAACCATCCACGTTGGCATGCTATTTCCGCCTAGAAAAAAATCTTGGCTTGAGTTAGCACGTTTGCGATTAAACCACCAACCACTTAACAACAAAATTGCCGCGTAGCCTGCGAATACTAGCCAATCGAGTAAAGCGTAATTTGCACTCATTTATTATCCTAACCCAAACCTTAATGGAATATATTATTCCATTATTATGACAAAATTAAAATACTTTTATTTTATTATTTTTAGTTACCTAGGCTAGGTAATTGCCACTGACTTTGTTTTTGCTGATATTGCGCTTTGGTCAGGCTTACCAGCAATGGCTTTTTACGCTCATCAAGCCAGGCTAGTAATGTGTCCATATCGCTTTCAGTCATCGCTGTACAACCCGCAGTTGGTTTACTAGGTGCTCGCCACAAATGCATGAAGATACAGCTGCCCGCGCCATTAATATTGCTTGGATTATGCTTAACAACAATGCCTTTTTTATAGAGATTATCTTGGCTATAAATATCTCGGCGCATCCACTCCGAAGAATCCTTAACCGCCTCTTCACCAACAACCGCCTTATCAACTAGTTGGTTATAAAAAGGTGAGCCTTTCACATCGATACAATAGTCGTTAGCAGTCATTGCTTGATAGTTAAGGTTTGTTTGCAGTGAATCTAAATAACCGAATGCTGTACCTAACTCAAAAATGCCCGCAGGCGCTTTACCATCACCCTCTTGTTTTTGCTGTCCAGGTTGTGGCGGATGTAGCCCTCCCCCCCAAGCAAGCCCTGTGCGGCCAAGCACCACAGCATGCTGCTGGCCTTGTTGTTGCCAGCTACCAGCATTTTTTTCAAAGCGATACAACGTGGCATCAATAGCATCACTGTCATTAGCGACCACCACCACGAGCTGCTGATGACTGTTATCAATGACTGGTTTAGGTGATTCTACGCTTGCACAAGCGGTTAAACTCATAGCAGCAATAAGACTGACTAGTTTTTTCATGCTGGCCATACTCCGTTTGTTATTAGTTCTAGACCGTTTATTGACTCAATGCCAAGACCGGGGGCATCCGATAAGTTAATTTGTGGACCGTTAAATACAACCCCACCTTGAACCGGGTCGTATTGACCAAGCGCTGGACCGTCGAGGTCTATTTTGCTTATTTGTTGCGCTTTGGCTGAAGCTAAATGCGCTGCACCTGCTACAGCAATACTGCCCTCTAACATACAGCCAATCATACACTCTGCTTGGTATTGGGCAGTGATATTAGCAATCTCAATTGCTCGACTTAAACCGCCCGTTTTCATTAATTTAATATTGATAATATCAACTGCGCCAAGCTCTAAAAGTTGTATTACTTGCTTAGGTGAAAAGGCGCTTTCATCGGCCATGATCGGGGTGTTCACTCGCTCAGTAATATATTTGAGACCTTGAATATCACTGCTTTTTACTGGCTGCTCAACCAATTCTAACACCACGCCTGCTTGCTCAAGTTGTTGCAGTGCAAACACTGTTTGTTTGGCATTCCACCCTTGGTTTACATCTAAACGTAACTGCGCCTTAGCAGCAAACCCTGTGTGAATTGCCTTTACACGTTCAATATCTTGATTAAGGTTATTGCCGATTTTTATTTTTAATACATCAAAACCTTGCTCAACCGCTCGCTGACAGTCACTAAGCATTTTATCTATGTTATCTACGCTGATGGTAATATCAGTCTTTAACTCTGACTTACCACCACCGAGCAATTTGTATAAAGGCGCTCTGTAGAGCTTGCCCCATAAGTCGTAAACCGCTAATTCTAAAGCCGCTTTTGCGCTGCTATTACCAATCACCGTTGATTGAATAATGTGAGTAAGCTGGTTGATGTTTTCGATTTCTAGCCCCACTAATTTAGGGGCAATAAACTGCTGAATGACCGCTATCATTCCTTGATGAGTATCGCCTGTAATAACCGGAGTTGAGGCCGCAGAGCCATAGCCAATTTGGCCACATTCGGTATCGATTAAAACCACTAAATCCTCAATAAAACTGACTTCTCTTAGTGCTGTTTTAAATGGGGTAACTAATGGCACTTTGAGCTTTGCAAAGCGAACAGCTTTAATTTTCATATTGGCCTCTAACGAATACGCTTAATGTTATAAATACGATCTAAGTAGCTGGTTTCTTGAGATAATCTAAGTGGCAATAATGGCGTGACCGACACCCCATTCAAGGCACTACTATAAAAACTACCATCGCCTTTGTTATAGCCTAAGCCTTTCACATCATGAATAACATACGGCTCGCCTTGGTGCTCTCCTAAATACATCATCACGTGACCTGGAATATAAATAAGATCGCCAATCGCCATATTTTTAACCACCGGTAATTTTGCGTCTGCGGTCGTATTTTTATCAAAGCGATTATTTTGTCCGTATTCACTACTGCCTTGCTGGCCTGAATTACGTGGCATTAATAAGCCAAAACTTTTATAAATTTCGCCTACAAAACCTGTACAGTCACGGCCATTGTAATCATGTCCCCAGCCATAACGTTCACCTAAAAACTTAAAACCTTGTTTTATTAGGTTTTGCTCGTTGTATTCTAAGTAACCTAAATTTACGTCGGCGGTTTTACTGATCATCGCCGGTTTTATAACAAGCTGGCCTTGCTCATTGCGGGTGGGCAGCTGAACAACATGGCTTGCATACGTGTTTTGACCATTGAGCAAATTAGGTACTTGTTCGTTATCAAGCAAAGGTAAACGCACACCCATATCTAGTTGGACTTCTGAGCTTGCAGTGTCGTTAGGCACATAGGCGGTATTTACCTTTGCGCCGGTTACAACCAAAAAGTTATCTTGCTCTCGATAAGCTTTAATTTCATCAGCGTCAGCAAAAGCGATATCTTCACTAGGTGCCCATGCTAAATAGTTGTAAGCACGAACTAATAGCCATTTTTTATCTGCACTTTGATGCAATACAGCAACAGCTTCACCCGGGAACATGCCGCTTTCTTGAAAGCGATCTAAGTCTTGATCAAGACCACTATTTAATACTCGGTCCCAGGTTGGAAAAGTGCGCAGAGCAGTTCGCTTAACAACCATACCAAAACGAACCGTGTTACTACTGGCCACTTTATTAAGGTTTAGGTTAGCTTGATATTTGGCGAAGTCTTTGGCGGTTAACTGTCTACCATCAGTAAAAAAACGCGGGCTTTTAGGGATAGAGCTTGCAGAGTGAATCGCGCTTGTTAATTCCTCTTTACTCAATGTTGTTTGAAATGACAGTGGATCAACAATGTATTTATTTTCTTTAATCAGTTTTTCGTTAAAGGCTGTAATTTGCGCCTCTGTCATGATCATTTTTGCCGATGCACCTTTCGCTAACCAGTAATTGGGCGAAAGTTGCGACTGAGTAACCGCAATAACATCTGATTGCCAGCCCTCAGCATGAATAGGTGCACAAAAGGCTACACCTAAGCTAATTGATAACGCGATAATTGAACGACGCATAGCTGTTCCTTAATTCTTATTGAATGCGTGAATCTAATAATTTTGTAAACGCATGCTGCAACTTTTGCTGCATTTGCTTACCGACTTTTGGCAAATTGGCTTCGTCAGCTCCGCCTATTGACTGCAGCACGCTGAAAGTAAATTCACGACCACCTTGATAATTTCCTAAACACACATGTGCAAGCATCACTGTTTCTGTGGTTGAGCGCGTTTCACTTGGACCCCAGCCTATTTTTTGCCAAACACGCCATTGTCCATTAGTTGCAGTGTCGAGCACCTCTTTTGCAGAGCGACTATCATTAGGGGCTATAACATTTGCCAATGCATTTGTAACAATGTGACTTATACCCACCATCATACCGCCAACCTTAGCATGTTGATCGGTATGTCCTGTGCCGTTAAGTAGCACATCTACATCACTACTTTGTAAATTAGGCATTTGCGTAATTGGCTCACGTTGATGACTTACTAGGCGCTTTAACCATTCAGCTTGAGCAAGTGTGGTCATTGCTTTATTACCCGTTAAACCACAACTATCACAACGATACCGTAAATA
This sequence comes from Pseudoalteromonas sp. PAR1, assembly GCF_947311895.1. Taxonomy (NCBI): domain Bacteria; kingdom Pseudomonadati; phylum Pseudomonadota; class Gammaproteobacteria; order Alteromonadales; family Pseudoalteromonadaceae; genus Pseudoalteromonas; species Pseudoalteromonas sp. PAR1. The sequence continues at coordinate 55,908 of NZ_CAMZMY010000027.1, forward strand.
ACCGGGATCATCACTGCTTGCAGTGTAACGGTCTATCTTTGCATCAAACTCTTTATTTATCGGGTTATGCCAATAGTCGTCTGATGGGGCAAACTGCTCTGAGCCATATGCACCGTTAAACAACAAACGTTGATCCTGCAGTTTCAGCCAGCCCTCATTAAAAAGCCCACGTAAGTATTCTCGCCCTGCCACATTAACAAAATAACTGGCAATAGCATTTGAATTACCATCGGCTTTACCAAATGCTTCGTAGCTATTAATACTGCTGATCAAATCAGCCAGTGCTGTATCTCCTGCAAACGCAGTTGCACCTAGCTCAGGGTGAGCTTGCCTCACTCTTGATAACGCGCCAGTAAATGCTTGAATTTTTGATGAGCTCCAAGGTTCATATAGCTCATTGTGACTACCATCACTTAAATAACGGTAAGCAAGTTGCCCACTCTTAACCTGATAATCTATCAATAACAACTTGCCTGGTTGCAGAGGATCTGCAAAGTACAGCCAGTCAGCAGCCACGCGAGATTGCCAATCTGCTTGTTGATAATTCACCTGCGATGCTGTTTTATAGTCTTTTGCATCATCATCATTATTTAAACTTAAACAACCAGTATTTGTTAAATCAGCAGGAAGAATTGCAGGGGCTAGCATGACCCTATCAAAGTACTCTTCATCAGACAAAACAACCTTACTTGCACTTGTTTGGCAACCCGCTAGCAATAAAAAACCACATGATAAAGCTAGCCGCTTTTGAAATGCAGCTTTAGTATTCATAAACTAAAATTCCCATTAGTTATTATTTTTGGAATATTTTATTAAATCTAACACAATTTGACCGTGAAGCAAGTTAACTGGGATTTATTGCTAAATATCAAGAAAATATGAAAGTAAAAAGGTACAAAGTGAAACGAGCAAACTTACCATGCACTTTTTGCTAGTGTAATTTGAAGCTACTTATACCGATACGCTTAATTAACTGGTCTATTGTTGTGAATTGCTATTAAACGCGGGATATAAAAAAATAATATGGCGGACGCGGGACGTATTTTGAAACAGTGAACCTTAGGCTGCGTGGTTCAAAGTTGCTCTAAGAGAAATGAACGCGATAAAACGTTATGTTTATTCACGACTGAAGTCGCTCCTACAACCACACGTACGCGGATTGCAGGCACAAAAAAACCGACTTTCGTCGGTTTATGTCACTTTCAAGAAGAAAGTGGCGGACGCGGGACGTATTTTGAAACAGTGAACCTCCGGCTGCGTGGTTCAAAGTCGTTCTAAGAGAAATGAACGCAATAAAACGTTGTGTTTATTCGCAACTGAAGTCTCTCCTAAAACCAATCCTATGCGAATTGCAGGCACAAAAAAACCGACTTTCGTCGGTTTATGTCACTTTCAAGAAGAAAGTGGCGGACGCGGGAGGATTCGAACCTCCGACCGCCTGGTTCGTAGCCAGGTACTCTATCCAGCTGAGCTACGCGTCCGCAGTATGTTTTTGCATGTTTAAGTCGTGCATTGACTGTGTCTTAAAGACAAAAAAACCGACAGCTTGTCGGCTTATGTCACTTCCTAGAAGGAAGTGGCGGACGCGGGAGGATTCGAACCTCCGACCGCCTGGTTCGTAGCCAGGTACTCTATCCAGCTGAGCTACGCG
>NZ_CAMZMY010000028.1:0-54003 GCF_947311895.1 Pseudoalteromonas sp. PAR1
AAAGCCGAATATATGGCAGCAATGAACTTTGAAATTCTATCAATTACTGTCTTGCAATCGGAGATAGTCCATATATGTTATTACACAGATAAATTAAAAGTAACGGGACCATCGTTACATAGGCTTACTTGCATATCAGCACCAAATTGCCCTGTGGCTACTGTTAACCCGGCTTTTTTAGCTTCAGCGATAAAATACTCATAGAGCGTATTAGCTTGATCAGGCGTACCAGCACTTGAAAAGCTCGGACGCATGCCCTTTTTAGTGTCTGCGGCTAGTGTAAACTGCGAAACCACCAACAGTTCACCCTTGATATCATTCAAGCTTAAATTCATCTTTCCTTGTTCATCGGTAAAAATTCGGTAATTACTTACTTTATGTAAAAGCTTCTGAGCGCTTTGTTCGGTATCCTGTTTTTCAACGCCTAATAGCAACAAAATACCTTGTGAAATTTCACCGACGACTTCGCCCGCCACTTCTACTTTTGCCTGTTTTACTCTTTGAATTAAACCTTGCATTGATCCCTCGATAACTTGATATACATTAAATCTGCAGCACGTCGCATTGCTGCCAAATATACCTGATTATCACTACTGTGCCCAATACCATCTAATATCAATAATTGTGCATTTAACTGTTCAGCAAGCTGCTGTACGGCACTATATCGACAGATCAAATCGGCCCGGCCATGAATAAACCAAATGGGTAAATGAGTCAAAACATGCGCATTTTCTGCGATGTAACCCTCTTCAATAAAACAAAGATTACGAAAATAATGCACCATTAACCTTGCTTGATTTAAGCCTACATGGGGCTCTTGCAAACTCCAATTATTTAATGGCTCACCATGACATAACACCTGCTCCCAATGGCACCATAGTTTGGCGAATTTGCTGGCTTTAATTTGATCGCTACTATTTAGTTGTTGCTGATAAAAGTCGAGTAAGGCATGCCAATCGGTAAAATCATGAGCAAACTCTTTAAAGCATTCTGGGTAAAAATGCGCGCCCGCGCCTTTAGTTGTGTAAAGCCATTCAAAGTCACTGTTACAGGCTAAAAAACTAGCCCGTAAAATAAGTCCTGCGATGTGCTCCCGATGTTTTATTGCATACACAAGTGCAAGAGTTGCTCCCCACGATTCGCCGCACACCAGCCATTTTTCAATGCCGAGTTGCTGGCGTAAAAACTCGAGATCAGCGACTAAATCTAATGTGGTGTTTGTGTTGATATCATGGGGGGTTGAATGACCACAACCGCGCTGGCTGAACATGATCACTCGATAACGTTCTAAATCAAAAAAGCGGCAATTTTCAGGGCACAGCCCCGCTCCGGGCCCGCCATGACATAACACCACAGCAATCCCTGTAGACGCACCATATTCTTGCACATGGATTTGATGGCCATCGCCAACACTCAAATGGTAATCACGGTTGGCAACATAATGTGGATGTAACTGCACCTCGCTCTCCTTAGGTGCAGTCGCTATTAAACGTCTATATCAGGTGTATCCTCAATATCTTCAGGACTGATACATACCGTAAACTCTGCACCGAGTAATACGACAATCCAAGACAGATAGACCCAAACAAATAGTATAGGTATCGTCGCCAACGCCCCATAAATAACTTCATAAGATGGGAAGTGACTGATATACAGAGCAAAGCCTTTTTTTGTCAGCTCAAACAACATAGCTGCAAACAATGCTCCTGGAATTGCCGCTCTAAATGGAACTCGTGTGTTAGGCACTAAAGTATAGAGCATAATGAAGCCAATCATGGAAATTATGTAAGGTAATAGTTTCAATAAAAAGCCGCTGAATCCAGGAATACCTTGATCAGCGAATGATACTAAAGACACAATGTATGAGGTAACACCAATACTCGCGCCGAGTAATACTGGACCTAAGCTAAGCACCATCCAATAAACGGCAAACGAAATCATCATGGGGCGTTTTTTCTTAATACGCCAAATTCGGTTCAATGTGGCATCGACATTGCGAATGAGTAACAAGGACACTGCTGCTAAAAATCCCACACCGACCGCAGTCATTTTATTAGCATTACCGGCAAAGGCGCTGATATGCTCTTTAATAACATCAGAAGAAGTCGGCACAAGATTAGTAAATAAGAAATTTTCTATGGTTACCAAGGTGCTTTCAAATCCAGGAAAAGCTGAAAAAATAGCGACACCAACCGCCACTAATGGCACGATTGATAACAAGGTTACATAAGCCAAATAACCTGCATTAACAGTAATTTGATCGTCAATACAACGATTGAGATACTGCATCCACCAAGTAGGTTGTTGCTTTAAGAAAATGCTTATTTGCAGCTTATAACGAGTGAGCTTCTCATCCATAGAATCTAATTTCTGCTAAAATGTTTTGATAATCATAGCAATCCACCACATAATTTGAAATGACAGGTACCTAAAAAGGATTCTCAATGAAAAAACTGACACTTTTAAGTGCACCACTATTTGCAGTAACCATGGCATTATCAGGCTGTCAGTCAGCTTATTACTCTGCTATGGAATCTGTAGGAGTGCACAAACGCGACATTTTAGTCGACCGCGTAGAAGAAACAAAAGAATCACAACAAGAATCCCAAGAAGAATTTCAATCAGCCCTAGATAGATTAACCACATTAATCAATTTCAATGGCGGTGAACTTGAGGATGCATATAAGCAACTAAATGATGATTATGAATCAAGCCTAGCGGCTGCAAATGACGTAACAAATAATATCAATAAAGTTGAAGATGTCGCTGAGGCACTATTTGAAGAATGGGCTGATGAGCTAGAGCAATACAAAAGCGCCTCACTAAAACGTGAAAGCAGCAAAAAGCTCAATGCAACTAAGCGCCAATTTGATCAACTACTTCGCTCAATGCGCAGCGCAGAAAGCAAAATGGAGCCGGTATTATCATCACTGCATGACAACGTCCTGTATTTAAAGCACAACCTCAACGCGCAGGCTGTTACAGCTATCAAGGGTGAATTTACGAATCTTAAACGCGATATAAAAGTGTTAATGGACGACATGAACAAATCAATTGAAGACTCTAATAAGTTCATTGAGCAAATGAATAAAGCTGGTTAATTAGCGCAAACGAGTTTTTACAAAGCCTACTTAAACGTAGGCTTTTTTGTGTAATCTCTTGTTACTTTTTAATGATTTATCTTAAATTTTATTTTGCTAAACTCACGGCAAAGAATAAAAAGTAAACATAGTATGCACTTAAAAACACTCTCAGCACTCATTGCAGCTGCACTCTTAACTGCTTGTAGCAGCCCTAATACTGTCAATGTTATTGCCGGTGAAGGCACTATTACTCCGTTAAAAACTGAAGGTGACTACGAAGGTCGCTTTCATAACCTATATCCTGGTGATAAAGAATACCCAACAACCTGCACTGACAATTGCTATGAACCATCAGAGCTACTTATATGTGACGACAGCAACTCACAATGCCAATATCAAGCAGAACAAAGCGTACCTGAAATAAACTCAGGGTTTACAGTTCGCTGGTTAGGTCATGCAGGCTTTTATATTCAATCACCCAATGGTGAGCAGCTATTATTTGACCCAGTCAAAGAGCAATTTGATTCGCCTGTAGACTTGGCCTTTAAGCTAGCTGGAGGTATCTATCGCAAACCAGGTTTTTGGCCAACACAAGCAGAACTTGATGGCTTAGATGCTGTGATATATTCACATATTCACTATGATCATTTTAACAAAGCCGACATAGAAGAAATTGGCAATTCGCCGCGTTATTTAGTGCCATTAGGATTTGCAGATAACTTTCCGACTGGCGGCTTTAATATTTCAGAAATGGCGTGGTACGCAAGTACACAAATTAATGACTTAACTGTTAATGCGGTGCCAGCACACCATTTTAGTAGCCGAACTCTAGTCCCATTCATTTATGAAGATCACAACAAAGATCTCTGGAATGGCTGGTTACTAGAACAAAATGGTAAAACCTTATTTTTTGCTGGCGATACCGGTTACTCACAACATTTTCAGGATATTAAGCAGAAATACGGCGAGATTGATGTATGCCTTATGCCGATAGCTTCTTATTACCATGAAGAAGATGGTAAGTGGTATCGCTATGTTCATACTACACCTGAAGATGCTATTAACGCAGCTGAGGAGCTAGGCTGTAAAGTGATGATCCCTTGGGGTTATGGTAACTCAAGCTGGCAAATGGGCGACCATTCAAGCCATTCGGCACTACTAAGATTACTAACAATGAAAGCAAGAATGGCTAGCAAGCTCCCTTTGTACATTCTTAATGAAGGTGAGCAAGTTTCACTATAATGCTGCTTGTTCTAGTATACCAATTCGCTTAATTGAGCGAATTGGTATTAAGCTAACTTTTAAGCAGTAAATCCCTGAGCGCCAACATTAGTTTGTGTGCACTACCTGCAGACATAGCGAGCGGGTTAAACTCACTCGTACCAGAATATTTGAGGGTAATCGGAGTAACGAGTCTAGAGTAAGGAATGTAGCCCATAGACCAGTTCTCAAACTCTCTTTCAAAAATCTCACAATAATTTAGCATAATAATATTTTTATGCCGCGTATCATTCAAAATACGGTGATAAGTTGCATTTACCGCACTTCTAGAGCCTTCCAAGCACTGTAAAAAGTGAGTAGTATTAAAACAAAGCAAACCTGTAACATTCATTTTGCTATTGTTTTGTTTGGCTTTCTCAAGAATATTTTCAATATCCCCAGGCCCAAACCCATCGCTAATTTCACTTGTATAAATAAGTCTAACTAAGTACATCTCACTCTCCTGCAAGGTCGATTTAGAAAAGATAGTACAGATGGGGGGTTTAGCAAAAAAGTGCAGTTAAGTTTAAAATTTTACATGAATAAAGTTGGGTATCGCTGCGCTCAACCTACTTGGCTGACCACTAAAAAAAACCGCCGTATCTTTCAATACGGCGGTTCTAATTTTGTGAAACTAAAAGACCTTATTAGTCTTTAGCTTGACGGCTCGCACGTTTACGCTCACTTTCAGTTAAGTGACGTTTACGAATACGGATGCTCTGAGGTGTCACTTCCACTAACTCATCATCATCGATGAATTCAATCGCTTGTTCAAGCGTATAGTTAAGTGGTGGTGTTAACGTTTGTGCTTCATCTGTACCAGATGCACGAACGTTAGTAAGTTGCTTACCTTTAAGTGCGTTTACTGTTAGGTCGTTATCGCGGCTGTGGATACCGATAACCATACCTTCGTAAACTTCAACACCATGACCGATGAATAACTTACCACGATCTTGTAGGTTGAATAATGCGTTAGTAAGTGCTTTACCTGTTGCGTTAGCAATCATTACACCGTTCTTACGCGCGCCGATAGTACCGCCTTTATGTGGGCCGTAGTGATCGAATGTGTGGTAAAGAAGACCAGAACCAGACGTTAATGTCATGAATTCAGTTTGGAAACCAATTAAGCCACGGCTTGGGATCATAAAGTCCATACGTACACGGCCTTTACCATCTGGAGACATGTCTGTTAGTTCACCCTTACGAAGACCAATTTGTTCCATGATAGAACCTTGGTGCTCTTCTTGACAGTCGATTGTAAGTGTTTCGTATGGCTCTTCTTTTTGACCATCAACTTCACGAAGGATTACTTGTGGACGAGAAACCGCAAGCTCGTAGCCTTCACGACGCATGTTCTCGATTAAGATACCTAAGTGTAACTCACCACGACCAGAAACACGGAAGCTATCTGGGTTGTCAGTTTCTTCAACACGTAGTGCTACGTTGTGAACAAGCTCTGCCTGTAAACGCTCTAGGATGTTACGTGACGTTACGAATTTACCTTCTTTACCAGCGAATGGTGAAGTGTTTACAGAGAACGTCATTGTTACTGTAGGCTCATCAACGCTAAGCGGTGGTAATGCTTCAACGGTATTTACATCACAGATAGTGTCTGAGATTTTCAGCTCACCAAGACCCGTGATAGCAATGATGTCACCAGCGCCTGCAGATTCTGCTTCATGACGCTCAAGACCTAAGTAGCTCATTACTTGGCCAACTTTACCGTTACGCTTAGTACCGTCTGCACTTACAACAGTAACCTGTTGGTTAGGTCGAACAGTACCACGCTTGATACGACCAACACCGATAACACCGATGTATGAGTTGTAGTCAAGCTGAGAAATTTGCATTTGGAAAGCACCTTCAGGATCGGCATCCGGTGGAGATACTTCATCAACGATCATCTGGAACATTGGTTCCATGTTATCTGATGGCTCGTCTAAATCTAATGTAGCCCAGCCATTGATAGCTGATGCATAGATTACTTTAAAGTCTAACTGTTCGTCAGTTGCACCTAAGTTATCGAATAAGTCGAATACTTGGTCCATAACCCAGTCAGGACGTGCACCTGGCTTGTCGATTTTGTTGATAACAACGATCGGTGTTAAACCTTGTGCGAATGCTTTTTGCGTTACGAAACGCGTTTGTGGCATTGGACCTTCTTGAGCATCAACAAGTAGTAATACTGAGTCAGCCATCGAAAGTACGCGCTCTACTTCACCACCGAAGTCGGCGTGTCCTGGGGTGTCTACGATATTGATATGGTAGTCATTCCAAGAGATAGCTGTGTTTTTAGCTAAAATGGTAATACCACGCTCTTTCTCAATGTCGTTTGAGTCCATTACGCGCTCTTCATTACCGCCGCGCGTTTCTAATGTGCCTGATTGCTCAAGCAGTTTATCAACCAAAGTTGTTTTACCGTGGTCAACGTGGGCGATAATCGCTATATTTCTTAACTTTTCGATGCTCATATTTTTTCTCAGAGAAATTGAATCTCATTGATCCTGCAAGATCTACGCACTCACCGGCATTTTCACCAGATGTCCCAGCATAGGATTTAAAAGGGCGCATATTATCCCTTAATAATGGCATGGATGAAAGTTTATCCAATACAATTTTCAAAACTTTCTTCAGGCATTTTATAAGTATCTGTTTTATAAATGACAAATTTATGAAAATAATAATTTTTATAAGCATAAAACTGGCAAAATTGCATTTTTTAAACCATATTTTGGCACTTAATCGTATTTAGAACCGATAAATTGGCACGCTCAGTAATTGTGCAAATCGTCGTCATTCTTTTTACGCACCAAAATGATCTTTTTTCGCACCAAAACAGTGCATAAAAAGTTAACATAACAACAAGCGGTTTCTTTTTTATCAGCCTTAACAACACCTTAAAAAAATGGCATGAAACCAGCTTACATAGAGCAAAAGCAATAATGCAGCAAAAATAAAACCCAACAATTGGAGGACACATGTCACAATCGGTTTTAGATTTTATCAAAGAAAATGACGTTAAGTTCATTGATTTACGCTTTACTGATACCAAAGGTAAAGAACAGCATGTTTCTATTCCTCATCACCAAATTGATGAAGATTTCTTCGAAGACGGCAAAATGTTTGACGGTTCTTCAATTGCAGGTTGGAAAGGCATCAACGAATCAGATATGGTGCTTATGCCTGTTCCTGAGTCTGCTAAAATGGACCCGTTTTCTGAAGAAGCTACACTAATCATCCGTTGTGACGTAGTTGAGCCTTCAACACTTCAAGGTTACGAGCGTGACCCACGTTCAGTTGCAAAACGCGCTGAAGAGTACATGCGTTCTACAGGTATCGCTGATACTGTATTATTTGGTCCAGAGCCAGAATTCTTCCTTTTTGATGACGTTAAATACAAATCAGACATGTCTGGTTCTATGTACAAAATCGATTCTGTAGAAGCTGCTTGGAACTCAGATAAAGATTACGAAGGTGGCAACATGGGTCACCGTCCAGGTGTTAAAGGCGGTTACTTCCCGTGTTCACCTGTTGATTCATCACATGACTGGCGTTCAGCAACTTGTTTAGTTCTTGAAGAACTAGGTCAAGTAGTAGAAGCTCACCACCACGAAGTAGCAACTGCAGGTCAAAATGAGATCGCAACTCGCTTCAATACAATGGTATTAAAAGCTGACGAAATCCAAGAGATGAAATATGTTATCCATAACATGGCTCACTTATACGGAAAAACAGCGACATTCATGCCTAAGCCAATCGTAGGTGATAACGGTTCTGGTATGCACTGTCACCAATCTCTAGGTAAAGATGGCGTAAACATCTTCGCTGGTGACAAATACGCTGGTCTATCTGAAGAAGCACTTTACTACATCGGTGGTATCATCAAGCACGCTAAAGCAATCAACGCATTCGCTAACGCGTCAACTAACTCATACAAGCGTCTAGTTCCGGGCTTCGAAGCACCAGTAATGCTTGCATACTCTGCACGTAACCGTTCTGCTTCAATCCGTATCCCAGTGGTACCGTCTGCTAAAGCACGTCGTATCGAAGTACGTTTCCCTGATCCAACAGCTAACCCATACTTAGCGTTCTCTGCAATGCTTATGGCTGGCCTTGACGGTATCAAAAACAAGATCCACCCTGGTGATGCAATGGATAAAGACTTATACGATCTTCCAGCTGAAGAAGCTGCAGAGATCCCACAAGTTGCATCTTCACTGCAAGAAGCATTAGATTCATTAGATGCTGACCGTGAGTTCTTAAAAGCTGGCGGCGTATTCACTGATGACCTTATCGATGCTTACATTGCACTTAAGGGCAAAGAAGTTGAAAAGCTTAACATGACAACTCACCCAGTTGAGTTCGAAATGTACTACAGCGTTTAATTTAACGCCGTATCAGAATTATCAGATTGATAATAAATGTGTGTTCTCAAGCCCGCTTTGCGGGCTTTTTTGATGGTAATTTGGCCAATTCTACTCTAAAGTTTTAGTTAGATTAGATAACCTAGGGTCACAGAGTGAAAAACACGATTTTATTAGTATTACTCCTTTTTACAGTATGCAATTACGCACAAAGTGAAGTAAAAAAAATTTACTCGTGGAAAGATGAGAATGGTGTTTTAGTGTTCTCAGACTCACCTCGCCCTGGGGCTAAAGAAGTAAAGCTCAATACTCAAAACCTTACCATGCCTAAAACCGACACCAGCATACTTGATAACCCGGCTAGTGCGACACCTGTAAATTTTAAAATAACGATTTCCTCACCAGAAAATGAGGCAACCGTTCGAGAGAATACAGGCTCAGTATACGTCACAGCACGAGTGAGTCCGCGTTTTGCAACAGGCTTCAAAGTACAGCTGATAGTCGATGGCACACCTCACGGAAAATCGAGTAATAGCACGACCTTTGCATTGCGAAATGTCGACCGAGGCGAACACACATTACAAGCAAAACTTATAGATGCGAATAATAAAGTCGTTTCGGTTAGCCCTGTTAGCACTTTCTACATGCACAGAGCATCGATACTTAATTGAAACTAATTTTTTCGAGTCGGTATCATGCAAAGTAAATGGATTGTGCTAAGCTGCTGTTAATTGCAACGCACTAAAATGGTGCAAACATGCTCAGTGATACACATTTTAATTCTGAACTACTCGAAAGTATTTGGAAAAATTTAAGTACAGCCGTTATTTTGCTCGATAATGATTTTAAACTGGTTTATGCAAATGATAGTGCCAGTGAGCTATTAGGCTTAGGTCCAAAGCGTATAATTAATCAGCCATTCGATAACTTATTTAACTACCACTCCATTGACCTAAAACGTATTGCTCAGTACTCGTTGTTTGATGGCGTTGACTGCCACCAGCATAGAGCTGACGTGGTGTTCGTCGATTCTCGCCATGCTAAGCTAACCATTAGCACCCGCCGAATAAACAGCAATAATGAAAATTATATTTTGTTTGAGTGCCGACAAATGGATGATGAAATTCGCCACGATCAAGCATCAAATCAAATGCACCAATATCAAGCCGCACGCAATTTAATTCGTGGTTTAGCACACGAAATTAAAAATCCTTTGGGTGGAATACGCGGAGCGGCGCAATTATTGCAGTACGAGGTTGATCAGCAAGAGCGTGATCAATGTGCAGAGCTTATCATTGAGCAAGCTGACCGATTACGAGAGCTCGTAGACCGTTTACTTGGTCCAAACCAATTGCCACATAAATCATATGGCAATATTCACCAAGCTCTTGAGTCAGTGATTAAGCTTAGCATGTTAGATAACAGCGCTAATATCACTTTAGTGAAAGACTATGATCCAAGTATACCGAGTGTGTACATTGACCAAAGTAAAATTCAACAAGTGGTACTTAACATTATTCGCAATGCACAGCAGGCTCTGGTTGATGGTGGCGAAATTAGAATAAAAACCCGTATTAACCATCAACATAGACGTCCTGGTAAAGCACCGAAGAAAACCTTGCTGATCCAGATTTCAGATAATGGTCCAGGAATAGATAAGAGTTTAAGAGAAACCTTGTTTTATCCAATGATCACTAACAAAGAAAATGGTTCAGGACTAGGGTTATCCATTGCACAGACTTTGGTTGATCAACACGGTGGACACATTGACTGCGATAGTTGGCCAGGCCATACAGAATTTAATATCTATTTGCCTTTTACGGATTAATGGTTTTTTGGAGTAGTCATGAAAACAGTTTGGTTAGTTGATGATGATGCCTCAATACGCTTTGTATTAGAAAAAGCGCTGGCGCGAGCAGGATTTGAAACAGAAAGTTATGCAAATGCACAAGATGTGCTTAACGCACTCAAGTTTAGTCAGCCTACCGTTCTAGTGTCAGATGTTAGAATGCCTGGTATGGATGGTATGGCATTACTTGAAACAATTGCCGAACAAAACCCTGGGTTGCCAGTCATCATTATGACTGCACACTCAGACTTAGACTCAGCGGTAAATGCATTCCAAAAAGGCGCATTTGAATACCTTGCAAAACCATTTGATCTAGATGAAGCAGTTGCGCTGGTAGAGAGCGCCTGTCGTGCTAATTCAACAAAAAAAACCAAGCGTAAGCAAGCACCACAAACGAATGCCCATATCATAGGCGAAGCGCCTGCGATGCAAGAGGTGTTTCGCGCGATCGGTAAATTATCAGCATCAAGTATGAGCGTGCTAATTAATGGTGAGTCAGGAACAGGTAAAGAGCTTGTTGCCAGTGCCCTACACAATCATAGTCCGCGTAAAGAAAACCAATTTATCGCTTTAAATATGGCTGCCATTCCAAAAGAGTTAGTAGAATCAGAATTGTTTGGCCATGAAAAAGGCGCGTTTACAGGGGCCGACAGTATTCGTAAAGGTCGTTTTGAACAAGCTAATGGTGGTACCTTATTTTTAGATGAAATTGGTGACATGCCACTTGATGTACAAACGCGTTTGTTACGTGTATTAGCCGATGGTGAATTTTACCGAGTTGGTGGCCATCAAAGCATTAAAGTGGATGTGCGTATTATCGCTGCAACACACCAAAATCTCGAAGATTTAGTTAAACAAGGCAAGTTTCGTGATGACTTGTTTCATCGTCTTAACGTTGTGCGTTTACGCTTACCAGCGCTACGCGAACGTACCGAAGACATTGAACGCCTTGCACAGCACTTTTTACATAAAAGTGCCAAAGAGCTTCAAGTTGAAAGCAAAATACTAAGCCCTAAAGCCACAGAGCAACTACGCTTATTCAATTGGCCTGGTAACGTGCGCCAACTAGAAAACACCTGTCGCTGGTTAACAGTAATGGCTCCGGGTGAGCTTATCAGCGAACAAGATTTACCGCCCGAAATAGTTGCCGCAGCTCCAGTGGAACAGGAAGGTGATTGGCTGGATGCATTTCAGCAGTGGCTCAACCTTGAGCTTAAACAAGGTAAAGAAAATATCTGGCCGGCTATACAAGCACAGCTAGAAACTCGCTTGATTAAAACAGCATTAGCCAATTGTGCGGGGCACAAGCAAGACGCCGCGGTGAAAATTGGTTGGGGCCGCAATACATTGACCCGTAAGTTAAAAGAGCGCAATATTAGCTAATTTATTGCCATAACAATGTGAATCAATGAAGTTAATCGAACACATACCACTCATTAAACAAATGGAAATAATTAACAGATTGTCGTTCTTTAGAGAGTTTACTCTTAGTGAACGACAAGTGTTATTAGAGTCATTTAGTCATTTATATTTGGTTAAACAAGGCCGTGCTGTTTTCAAGCAGTACGACAATGACAAGCGTTTGTATATTGTTCTAAGTGGTTCACTGATGGTGTTCAAGCAAAGTCATTTACATGAACTTGGGATTATTGACCCAGGTGAGTTTATCGGTGAAGGTGCTTTTATTAACAACCGGGAACATAGCACAAGCGCCCGTGCTAGAGTGGATACTATTTTATTAGCTATCGCCCCCGAAGCACTCACCCGCTTGCCCAATGTGATCCGCGAGAAAATTAAAGATCGCATAATCGAAGGCATGAGTGAGCGTATTGTGAAATTGAGTAATTATCTCGAATCACGTAGCTAATCCATATACACAACTTGCAATGAACAATTAAGCCACCCTGGTTTATTTACACGTGCTGTGTAACGGTAGGTATCTGATGGTTTCATACCAAAAGGCGTACTCACTTCTGGCGTTAAATGGCTGTAACTTTGCGAATAGTTTTTATAATAAATGACTAAATAGCCGTATAAGTAATCCCAGTCCAATGAGACTCGTCTACCACTCGCTAGGTTAAACTCGGCCTGTTTATCACTAAATTTGACCGCAAGGCCGTTAAACTCATCCTCAACGCAACCCGTTGTTATTACTCGAGCCGGCATAGTGAAACTAGTTGAGCCATTTTTTGCTCGTAAGTAAAAGCCTATATTGCCTTGATTGTAAAAGTGATTAGCCTCTGTGGTGTACTTAATTTCAGCTTGATAACCCAGCCCCTGCATAATTTCTGCAAGTTGCTCGGTTTCATGAGTGAGAATTTTATCGCTCGATAACATTAAGGTTGCATCAGCAAAGTCTCTTGGAATAGGGAGCTTTGTGTATTCGTAGGGTAAGCTTTGCTCATTTAAAGCTTGCTCTAATGTGTGCAACTGTTGTTGATCAAGATTTTCTGTGTATACGTAGACTGTTGGTTGCTGACAACCTGCCAAAATTAAAAATATGGCTGCTGAAATTATCCTTTTCATTTTCTTTCTCGCTCTAGATTACAAGTGTAGTCTAAAGCGAGAAAAACAATAAATCAATTAATTCAGGTGCTTTTTCAGCCAATTATTAACACTTTGCCGAGTGTAGAGAATATCTTTAAATAAGCGGTGGGTTTGATGCTGAAGCAGTTTTTCTTTATTTGCTTCACCTGAAGTCAATTGGCTATGGTTATCATTAAAGCGAGAAATTAATGCAAATCCCTGTTCTGACTTTTCAGGCTGCGACTTTATAGCTTGAGTTAGCAAAGCTCGCACATCATCTGCCGCTAGCAATGATGAATCTTGTAATCCCATTAACTCTTTTCTTAGCGCTGATCTTACGCCCATTACTACTACTCCAGAACGAATCTAAAAATATTAAACGGATAAGCAATTAGCAATTTGTACACCAATTTCATACGCGCGCAGTGTAGCCAGCAAATACTGCAGTTTTTTTACTGTTTGTAAAAATCTCAGATTATTTATTGCTGTAAATTTTAACCGCTTGAAGAGCTTGAAAATTTAATCTTGGTTCAATTGAGTGCTAGGCTTTATAATGGCTGCGATTGAATTAAGAGAGACCAACATGAACGAAGATTTCATCGAAATTGAACTAGAAGAAGAGCCAATAGAGCTATGTAACTTGCTAAAAGTGCTCGACCTAGTCGAAACAGGTGGCCAAGCAAAAGCCTTAATTGGTGAAGGTTATGTTGGGGTTAACTATGAAATTTGTACAATAAAGCGGAAAAAATTATACAGTGGTGACGTGCTTGCTTTTGATGGTGAGTTGTTCCAGCTTACATTAAGCGAAGATGCAACACCAAATCCTCGTCCACCAGAATCAGTACAAAAAGCACAACCACAAAGCTCTGAAGAAGCACCAAAAAAATCAAAACGTAAACGCACTAAAAAACCAAAAGTAGACGAAAAAACCGGCCGCCGCCCTATCTCTTTTGGTTAACTAAATCTTGCTTAGTTAGCATAAATCACCTTTAATTGAATGTGATAATAACAACAATAAAAGGTGATTTATGACCCCTCCTGCTTGGCTTAAACCACTTGCTTGGGCTGCACTTGTTTGGAATCTGTTAGGTGTTTTTGCGTTTATCATGCAACAGTTAATGACTCCTGAAATGATTGCTTTACTACCCGAGAATCAACAAGACGCATACCGCAACATCCCCCTTTGGTCTACTACAGCCTTTGCTGTAGCGGTATTTTCAGCATGCCTTGGCAGTATTATGCTAATTGTTCGAAAAGCCCTAGCCAGAGAGTTTTTTTTAGTGTCATTTATCGCTGTGTTAATACAACAATATTATAACTTTGTAGTGATCGATAGCCTTGCCATGTTTGGTAGTAGTGCGCTGGCAATGCCATTTTGCGTTATTGTGATTGGCTTAGTCTTACTTTTGATTAGTAATAAAGGTAAGCAAGAAAGCTGGCTTAATTAACACACTTATTCATGAGAACTATTTTAAATATCTACACTTTAATCTGCCCTTTACACTTGAAATAAATCACATAGGCATCAACTATATTTAAGTAGCATATTTTTTTCATCAGCAGAAAAATTTACCAGCTGGTATTAAGTTTGCAACAGCAATGTGTCTATTTCAAAAGGAAACACAAAAGCGAGCTTTGCTTGCTCAAACCACAGGGGCAAATAATGAATAATAGTTTTGATACCCAAAAACAGCTTACAATTAATGGTGAACAATACCATATTCACTCTTTACAAGGTTTAGGCGACAAAGCCAAACGTCTACCATTTTCGTTAAAAATATTACTCGAAAACCTGTTGCGCAATGAAGATGGCGTCAACATTAAAAAGCAAGACATTGAAGCCTTACTCAACTGGGACCCACAAGCTAAACCATCTGCTGAAGTTGCCTTTACACCTGCACGCGTAGTAATGCAAGACTTCACTGGGGTTCCTGCAATTGTTGACTTAGCGGCGATGCGCGATGCCATGGAAAAACTCGGTGGTGATCCTGCAAAGATAAATCCTCTGTCACCTGCTGAGCTGGTTATTGACCACTCAGTGCAAGTCGATGGCTACGGTGAAGATGGCTCATTTGATCTAAATGCGAAGCTTGAATATGAGCGCAACAAAGAGCGTTACGAATTTTTACGTTGGGGCCAAACCGCTTTTGATAACCTAAAAGTTGTGCCACCAGCAACCGGTATCGTTCACCAAGTTAATTTAGAATATTTAGCCCGCGTGGTATTTAACGATAATAAAAACGGTAAATCACTCGCTTACCCAGATACCCTCGTTGGTACTGACTCACATACGACTATGATCAATGGTCTTGGGGTACTTGGTTGGGGCGTAGGTGGTATCGAAGCCGAAGCCGCAATGCTTGGCCAACCAATCAGCTTACTTATTCCTCAAGTTATTGGCTTTAAGCTCAATGGTCGCCTGCCTGAAGGTACAACTGCAACCGACCTTGTGCTAACCGTGACAGAAATGCTGCGTAAACATGGTGTGGTTGGAAAATTTGTTGAGTTTTATGGTGATGGTCTTGCTGATTTACCACTTGCTGACCGCGCGACAATCGCCAATATGGCGCCTGAGTATGGTGCAACTTGCGGTATTTTCCCGATTGACGACGAAACTATTAACTACCTACGTTTAACTAACCGTGATGAGGAGCAGCTTAAGCTTATTGAGGACTATGCTAAGCACCAAGGCTTATGGCGTAACCCTGGCGATGAAGCTCACTACACAGATACGCTTGAATTATCACTTGATGATGTCGTGCCAAGCCTTGCAGGTCCTAAACGCCCGCAAGATAGAATCGCCCTTGATAAAGCTGGTAGCATTATCGGTGAACACCTTCGTGGCTTTCAAGAAGAGCGCATGCAACAACGTGATAAAAGCGATGTTCAAGAAGCCCGCATTGAAGATGAAGGTCCAACAACTAACCCAGATGATCAGGTAAACGAAGCCCAATACATGGGTGCTGCCAAGGTTAACTTTAAAGGCGAGGAGTTTGAGCTTAAAGACGGCGCTTGTGTGATTGCTGCAATCACAAGTTGTACAAACACCTCAAACCCAAGTGTAATTCTAGCTGCTGGATTAGTTGCGAAGAAAGCAAAACAATTAGGCTTAAAGGTTAAACCTTGGGTTAAAACTTCACTCGCTCCAGGCTCACAAGTGGTGACTGATTACTTGAAAAAAGCCGACTTAATGGATGATTTAGATGCGTTAGGCTTTAACCTTGTCGGTTATGGTTGTACAACCTGTATCGGTAACTCAGGCCCGCTGGCCGATGAGATCAGTGAAGCAATTCAAAAGCATAAACTGGTCGTAAGCTCTATTTTATCGGGTAACCGTAACTTTGAAGGTCGTATACACCAAGATGTGAAAATGAACTTCTTAGCCTCACCGCCACTCGTTGTTGCTTACGCTATTGCAGGTCGCACAAATATTGATGTATATAACGAGCCATTAGCGCAAGATCCGAATGGTAATGACATTTACCTGAAAAATATCTGGCCAAGTGTTAGCGAAGTTAACGACCTTGTCCGTGAAACAGTGACCAAAGAAATGTTCGCATCAAGCTATGGCAATGTGTATCAAGGCGATGATCGTTGGCAGAAAATTCAAATTCCTGATGGCAAACTATATGATTGGGATGATGCGTCAACCTACATCAAAAAAGCGCCATTCTTTGATGGTATGGAAATTGAGCCTCCAGGAATTCCGAGCATTAGTGGTGCACGCTGTTTAGCAAAATTAGGTGACTCAGTTACAACAGACCACATTTCGCCAGCAGGTGCGATTAAAGCTGATGCTCCTGCAGGTCTTTACTTGCAAGATCACGGTGTACAAAAAGCACAATTTAACTCTTATGGATCACGCCGTGGTAATCACGAAGTGATGATGCGCGGTACCTTTGCTAATGTGCGTTTACGCAACCTACTAGCGCCGGGCACTGAAGGCGGTGTTACCCGTATACAACCAAGTGATGAACTTGCCAGTATTTATGATGCAGCAATGCAGTACCAGCAAGACAGCACACCTCTGATTATTTTAGCGGGCGCAGAATATGGCACAGGTTCATCACGAGACTGGGCAGCAAAAGGCTCATTATTACTGGGTGTTAAAGCTGTTATTGCACAAAGTTATGAGCGTATTCACCGCTCTAACCTGATAGGTATGGGTGTATTACCACTACAATTTAAAGAAGGTGAAAGCTATGAGTCACTGGGCCTTACAGGTCAAGAGTCATTCGACTTTGAGGGCTTATACGACAAAACCAATGAAGTCAGTGTGATTGCCACTAACAGCGAAGGCAAACAAATTAGCTTTAGTGTTGATGTGCGCATAGATACTCCTAAAGAATGGGATTACTACAAACACGGCGGTATTTTACAGTATGTACTTCGTAATATGCTGGCTGAGCAATAACTGCTTTTAAGTTAACTAAGGGGCTGAATTTTCAGCCCCTTTTTTTGTTTAAAAATTAATTGCAGTTTAGACCAACACACTTATTTACAAAAAATGAAAAGCACATAAAAATCAGCATGTTAAAATTGGACCATAGTTTGCAAATGCTAACCAGATAACAATCACAATAATTTTGGAATCCATATGACTATTGCATCATTCAAACGCGCAATTTGCGCAACGGCCATTTCATCAAGTTTATTATTAACGGGCTGTGTTATTCATGTCTCTCCGGGTCAAATCGCAGAACAAAAACAACAAGACTTAAGCGTGTCGGCTGCAAATATCAGCGCATTAAAAATTGATGCCGAAGCCGGTTCACTGATCATCAAAGGCGACAGCAACGCCACGGCTATCACAGTGAATGCTAATATCTATGCGGCTAAAGGCGATGAAACCTATACACTAACCCTCGAAAAAAACGGCGACACGGCTGAGCTTATCAGCAAGCTCAATAATGGTAGCTTGTCGTTTTACAGTGGCTCATCCCCTCATATTGATTTAATTGTCTCTGTGCCTAGCAACCTCAAACTAGAGATCGATGATGACTCAGGTGATATCGTGATACGTGCGATGCAAAACGATATCAGCATTGATGATGATTCTGGCTCAATCATTATTGAACAAGGCAGAAATATCAACATAGATGATGACTCCGGCGATATTCGCATTAGCAATGTCAGCGGCAATATCAGCATTGAAGACGATTCTGGCTCAATTATGATAGACCAAGGTCAAGGGCGTATTGATATTGAAGATGACTCTGGTGATATCCGCATCGAAAACAGCCAAGGCCCTGCACGTATTATTGATGAATCAGGTAGTATCAGCATTAAAACATTGGCTGGTGCGCTCACTATCGAAGATGGCTCTGGTGATATAGATGTAAGACAAATCAAAGGGCTGGTTACGATTACCGATGGCTCTGGCAGCATTTATGTGGATGACACACTTGGCCTGACAATTATCGAAGCGGGTTCTGGTGATTTAAGTATCGATAACATCAACGGCCCAGTAAAATTGGGCAAATAACCGACAATTGCTTGATTTAGAACAATCCTATTAATTACAACAGCACCTACACTTTAATTAAGGCTAAAGTGTAGGTGCTTGTATGACTGAACAAACCATCATTCGAATCTTAAAAACCTTTATTATTTTAGGCATTTGCCTAATTATATTGGGGCACTCTTTATTAGCCGGTAATTACTTAAGTGATAGCATGGGTATACATGGCATTATGATCAGCGCAGCGTGTATTGCTGTTGGTGTGCTATTCTCTTTGCCTACCAAAATTTATCTTACTATTTTACTAATGAAAATGGAAAGCGATCTCAAAGCACATAACAAACAGAGCTAATTTCCACCTTGCTCTTTGAGCTGCTGCTCAAGCTGCTTGTTACGTTGCTCCATAAGCTGTTTTACTTGCTCAGCATCTTGCATCATTTTTTGTACGTTTTTAGGGTCGTATACCCCAAGCGTTGAAGGTGTTTCGTCAGTTTTAACTGTTGCTGCTTGCTTCTCATCTGCTTGAAATGTCTCTGCAGGTAACACAGTTATGTCGTTCGGATCTAAACTTACCGCGATACTAAAATAATTAGGATGGGGTGTATCAGCATAGTGCCACTGCCCTTGTTCATCTTGCCATTTATACACCACGACTGGTTTACTTGCGTCTTTGCTCAAGCTCAACTTCTCAGTGAGCTTTTTAGCTTGGCTAGTAAGAGTATCGGCTCCTTGCGAAGCAAAATCACTCACATCAGCACTTACTTTTTCTGAATAACGCTCAAACATACCAAGCTCTAGGTAAGGTTTACCGTCTGGCTTTTTAATGTAAAACAGCAGCGCAACACTGGTTAAGAGCAGCATCACAGCAAAATAACAAAAACGTTTCATAATTCCATTTACACATTATTGGTAGTTACTCTCAATCTTAGCAAATTCACCGGATGATTTAAGATTTTTCATAAATTCATTAAATTGCTCGCTCATACGCTTCCCTTTTTCATTATAAGCAAACTGTAATTGCATTGGCGCTTTGCCCACGTTGTAGTCGCTAACAGTAAACTTTTTAAAGGCATCATTTTGTGCGGCATACCATTGCAAGGTATTTTTTGCGATGACGGCAACACGTTGATTTTGTTTTTGATCAAGTAAAGCATTCAACATGTCTAATTCAGAATAGAAGTCTTCTCGGTGTACTTTTCCTGAAGCAAACAAAGCTTCAAATTGCGGATAGGTATAGCCAAATCGCGTCAGTACAGCAAAACCATTCAGTTTATCAAGTGGAGGGATATGACAACCATTTGGCATCACCAGCACGTCTTCGACAACAGCAATCATATCACTCCAATAATAGTGATTTTCGCCTCTGTACCACTGCTCAGACTCCAACCTCACATCAACCTTTCCCTCATCCAGTAAATGCTGAGAGCGCACTTCAGGTACGAGAATATAACTAATTTGCACTTTGTACTTTTCAGCGAAACGTTCAAGTAGATCATCAACTAAGCCTTTTTGTTTCTCACTCGCAAAATGATAAGGAGGGTAATCTGTGTCATAGAGTGCAACACGCAGCGTTTCAGCTCGTACTAAAGGAGCAATAAATAATAAAAATAAAAATACAACAACACGACTCATAATTTTCTCTCACAGAATTAAGCCTGAGATTGTATATAAATAGCACAAAAAAAGCGCAACCTTGGTTACGCTTTACGAAAATTCTGATAGGAATTTAGGATTAGATACCATCACCATCGATATGTAAGCCACATTCACGGTTTAAACCAAAGAAACGCGTCTCTTCTTCTGTCATGCCCGGTTCAAGTTTACGTGTTGTGTGAACATCGCCCATCGACACATAACCTTGCTCCCAAAGTGGGTGATAAGGTAAATCATGTTTAGTTAGATACTGATAGATGTCACGGTTGTTCCACTCAATAAGCGGATACACTTTCACAGTACCTCGGCTGATTTCAACAATTTGCTTATCAGCTCGGCTAGATGACTGATCGCGACGCAAGCCACTAAACCAAGTACCTGCATCCAGCTCGTTTAAGGCACGAGTCATTGGCTCAACTTTATTCAGTTGATTGTACTGCTTAATGCCTTCTTCACCTTGCTCCCAAAGCTTACCAAACTTCGCTTCTTGCCACGCAGGGCTAAGCTCAGCTTTATAAACTTTAAGATTAAGCGATAGTCGCTCCGTCATTTGCTCGATGAATTGATAGGTTTCAGGAAACAAATAACCGGTATCTGTCAGTACCACCGGAATATCTGGCTGCTGTGATGTCACTAAGTGCAACATTACCGCCGCTTGAATACCAAAACTCGACGACAAAAAGTGCGTGCTTGGTAAGTTTTCAAGCGCCCAAGCAACACGCTCTTCAGCGCTTTTATCAGCCAGAAGACCATTTATATCAGCCAGCATGGCTGTTTGGTCTTCTTTGCTCATCGTTAAGATGTTTTTAAATTCACTCATGGTTAATTCCAAACCTTAAAGCGGTGTCGCTTATAAAATTATGCGTGAAAATCAGTTACTGAAACTTTAACTTCAGCAACAATGCCTTTGCGAATTACAAAATCACCAAAACACTCGCCTTCATTACGCTCACTTGCCCATTGGCCAATTAGCTTATCGAATGCGTCTAGGTATACGTCTTCGCCAACATTTTCTAAATACAGTTTTGGAATACGCGTGCCTTCACGGTTACCACCTAAGTACACGTTGTATTTTCCTGGACCTTTACCAACCAGACCCGCTTCTGCCAACATTGCACGGCCACAGCCATTCGGACAACCCACAACACGCATAATGATGTTGTCATCGCCAATACCATGTTTCGCTAATAGCGCTTCTGTTTTCTCAATTAAGCTTGGTAAATAACGCTCAGCTTCTGCCATCGCTAACGGACACGTTGGTAATGCCACACACGCCATTGAGTTTTTACGCTGCTCTGTATGGCTGTCATCAATCAGGCCATGGTTACGAGCGATCTCTTCGATTACCGCTTTTTGATCAGCCGGAACACCTGCGATGATCAAGTTTTGGTTTGCCGTCATGCGGAAATCACCTTGGTGAATTTCAGCAATTTTACGACAGCCTGTTTTTAGCGGTTTATCTGGGTAATCTAAAATACGGCCACTTTGAATAAACAGCGTTAAGTGGTGCTTACCATCAATACCTTCAACCCAACCGATACGGTCACCACGGTGAGTGAACTCATACGGGCGGCTCTGTTCAAATTTAACACCGGCACGTTTTTCAACTTCAGCTTTAAATACATCAGAACCTACACGGTCAAGTGTGTACTTAGTTTTTGCATTTTTACGGTTTGAGCGGTTACCCCAATCACGTTGTACAGACACCACGTGTTCAGCAATTTTCAAGGTGTGCTCAAGTGGAATAAAACCAAAGTCATCCGCTTTACGAGGATACGTTGCTGTATCACCGTGAGTCATCGCAAGACCACCACCCACTAACACGTTAAAACCAACTAACTTGCCGTTTTCTGCAATTGCCACGAAGTTTAGGTCGTTCGCATGCACATCCACTTCATTATTCGGTGGAATTGTTACTGTGGTTTTAAACTTACGCGGTAAATAAGTTGAACCTAAAATTGGCTCTTCAGTGGTTTCACTCTTTTCACCATCTAACCAAATTTCAGCGTATGCTTTGGTTTTTGGTAATAGGTGCTCTGAGATCTTCGCAGCCCACTCGTAAGCTTCTTGGTGAAGCTCAGACTCAACAGGGTTAGTCGTACATAATACGTTTCGGTTTACATCGCCCGCCGTTGCAATTGAATCAATGCCCACGCTATTAAGCATTTGGTGCATGCCTTTAATATTTGGCTTAAGCACACCATGGAACTGGAAAGTTTGACGCGTGGTTAAACGAATACTGCCATAGCTGGTTTTCTCTTCAGCAAACTTATCAATCGCTAACCATTGCTCTGGCTTGATGATACCGCCAGGCATACGAGCACGTAGCATAACGTTATGTAACGGCTCTAATTTTTGTTTAGCGCGTTCAGGGCGAATGTCACGGTCATCTTGCTGGTACATGCCGTGGAAACGGATCAGTTGGAAGTTATCAGCAGTGAAACCACCGGTGATCTCGTCTTTTAAATCTTGCTCAATTGTGCCACGTAAAAAATTACTTTCTCTTTTCAAACGCTCGTTATCAGAAAGCTTTACGTTTTTGTCTTGTTCGCTCATGGTATTTCCTAAATTTGTTACAGTGACGGCTGTTAGCTTTAAACGTGATTAGTACACGTCTTTCTGATAGCGATTTGCGCTACGTAAATCTTTTAAATATTGCTCAGCTTGTTCATCATCTTTGCCGCTATTTTCTTTGATAATGTCTACAAGCGCCTGATGAACATCTTTCGCCATACGGTTTGCATCACCACATATATAGAAATGAGCACCCGCTTCTAACCAAGCAAATACTTCTTGGCTGTTTTTGCGAAGTTTGTCTTGAACATATACTTTTTCCGCTTGGTCACGGCTAAACGCCACATCCACTTTAGTCAGTAAACCTGACTTCAAGTAACCTTGAATTTCAACTTGATATAAGAAGTCTTGAGTAAAGTGTGGGTTACCAAAGAATAACCAGTTTTTACCACTTGCTTCACGAGCATCACGCTCTTGTAAAAACGCACGGAATGGTGCAATACCCGTACCCGGACCTACCATAATAATTGGCGTTTCATCATTAGCCGGTAAACGGAAATTATCGTTATGCTCACTGAATACTTTTACTTTGCAACCTTCTTCAGCACGACGCGCTAAATAGCCAGAACACCCACCTAAGTGCTCGCTACCAAATGCATCAAACTCAACCAGACCCACAGTTAAGTGAACTTCATCTTCAACTTCAGCTTGGCTAGATGCAATCGAATATAAACGCGCTTGTAGTTTACGTAAGCAGTCGACTAAGGTTTGCGCTTCTAGTTGAGCTGGATTTTGACGAATAATATCGAAGATTTGGCGAGGTTCGATGTACTCACGCATTGCCGCTTTATCTTCAACTAACTTTAATAATTCAGGGTTGCCAGTTGCTGTTGCATATTTTTCAACAAAACCTGGGTATGACTGGGTTAACTCTAATTTTTCGATTAATGCATCACGAATACTGAGCTCTTCATCGCCTAATTTAACCGTGCTAGATGCATCAATTTGAGTAAGCGTAAGTACTTCATCAACAAGTGCTTCGTCATTTAAGAAGTAAACGCCTAGCGAATCACCCGGTGTATAGGTAATGTCTGAACCTTCTAATGAAATTTCAACATGACGCACATCTTTAGTTGAGTCACGACCGGTAATTTTTTGCACAACGCTTAGCTCTGCAGCAAATGGGTTTTGCTTGGTGTATTGGCTTGCTGCTGGTGTCGCTGCACCAAATGGCATAGCCACAACTTGACCACTGCTTGCTTGTTGCTGCGCTTTAAGATCAGGTTCAAACGCATCAAGTGCACCATCAATCCACTTAGCAGCTTCATCATCGTAATCAACATCTAAGTCGGCACGCTGGAAAATAGTTTCTGCGCCAAGCTTGTTAAAACGCTCTTCAAAATCTTTTGCTGTTTGGCAGAAGAATTCGTAGCTTGAGTCACCTAACCCAATCACAGCCACTTTAACACCATCTAGTTTTGGTGCTTTTTTAGTCGTTAAAAACTCATGCAGGCTTTCAGCATCTTCAGGTGGCTCACCCTCACCGTAAGTTGAAACAACAACCGTGATGAACTTTTCTTTTTTCAGGGCAGTTGGCTTGTAGTCAGCCATATTTACTAGCTTAACCGATAGACCACGTGACTCTGCTTGTTCTTTTAACTTGCTCGCCACGCCTTTAGCGTTACCCGTTTGCGAACCGTATAAAATAGTTAGCGGTGCAGCATCACCCGCAGCTGGAGCGGCAGCAACACCACCGGTTAATGCGCCTGCGTTTGCGTTAGCGGCTAAGTAACCACTTACCCACGCTTGCTGAATTGGATTAAGTTCAGCCACTAAGCCTTGCAGCTTTTGTACTTGCTCTTGCGATAGCGGGCTCGCCGCTGCATTTAGTTGACTTAACAACATGAATTTATTCCTCGTAACCCTGAAAAGTTAACTGCGAAACGAACTTACTACCGTCATTTCGCGAACAATTTTTTCGACTTTAAAGACTAAACAAAAATGCTTTAAAGGTTTATCTGAGCGTGAAGAATAACGGGGTCTGAGGCGATTAAAAAAGAATAGAATCTGCTTTGATATTCCATTTAGTTATTAATTTAGTATTTATCCAAAAAAAACATGTTAAAAGCAAAAATTACCCAATAAGAAATTTTTATTAATTAACATTATTGCAACATAAGCCGATTAGCCTATACTCGCTGTGTTCATTTTGAGAACAGCAAAAACTATTAAAATATAAAAAGGAAACAACGATGTCACACGGGACATGTAAAAAATACATGCTAGCCAGTAGTTTACTGTGTTTAGCGAGTTCAGCATTGGCAAATGTTAATAATGCCGACTTCGAAAACTGGTCTGCAAACACTCCTGCAAGCTGGAGCACCATAGATAGCGGTATTAGTCTTAGCGCTAATAGTAATGTGGTTTACTCAGGTAATTACTCAGCGCAAGTTGTGGTTAATACTGGCACGCAAAGTAATACCGATTTACAGCAATTAGTTGATGTAGTGGCCGGTGAAAGCTATGAGTTTTCTGCTTGGGTTTACCATACTGAAGGCGGCGTAAAAGCTCGCTTAGTGGTTGATGGCTATCAAGGTTACTCTAATTCAGCATTAACGAATCAATGGCAACAAATCAGCTATCAGTATACAGCTTCTGCGACTACCTCAATTAGTGTTGGCCTGCGCTTTTACGATGTAACAGGCTTTGATGGCAGCGAAGTGGTTTATGTTGATAACTTTGCACCAAGCACGGGCTCAACACCACCACCTTCGGGCAGCTGCGCCGATAACCAAGTATCTTTAACCCTCACTACCGATAACTATGGTGAAGAAACCAGCTGGCATATCACTAATAGCCAAGGTAGCACAGTAGCATCAGGCGGCAGCTATGCTGCAAATACTCAGTACAGTGAGCAAGCATGTTTAACTGATGGTGACTATACCTTTACTATTTTTGATAGCTATGGTGATGGCATATGCTGCTCATTCGGCAATGGCAGTTACAATCTTTCTTTAGGTCAAACAGTACTTGCCAGTGGTGCAAGCTTCCAAAGCTCGGAAGCTACGCCGTTTAGTTTAGGTGATAACTCAGGCGGCGGTGACGGTGGTGGTAAAACACCAACAGAGCCAACGGGATACTATGTTACAACGCAAGGCCTTAGTGGTTATGCACTGAAAACAGAGTTATACAACATCATTAAAGATCACAACTCACAAGGCTATTCAGCAATTTGGAGTTTTTACGATGTTGCCTCACGCGATAAGTATTTTGAAAACGACAACTCTATTTTAGACCGTTATTCAGAAAACCCTGCAGGCCAAGACAGTTACAACTATGTTGCTGTGAGCGACCAATGTGGGACATACAACAGCGAAGCAGATTGCTACAACCGTGAGCATTCTTTCCCGAAAAGTTGGTTTGGCGGTACAGTTGAGCCAATGAATTCAGACGTGCATCACATTTTTGCCACTGATGGTTATGTCAATTCAAAACGCAGTAACTACCCGTTTGGTGAAGTAGGTAGTGCAAGTTACACCTCTAGTAACGGCAGCAAATTAGGCAGCGCTGCTAGCTCATTAAATTACTCAGGAACGGTTTTTGAACCTATTGATGAATTTAAAGGTGACTTTGCAAGAGCGTATTTCTATATGGCAACGCGCTATGAAAACGTGATTGGCTCATGGCAAAACAACACAACCTACAGTAATGCTGTATTAAATGGTTCATCTGATCAGGTCTTTGAGAACTGGGTCGTTGCTATGTTATTAAAATGGCATAACGAGGATCCTGTTAGCCAATTAGAGCTTGACCGTAACCAAGCAGCTTATGAACATCAAGGTAACCGCAACCCATTTGTGGATCACCCAGAATTTGTAGAAATGATTTGGTAACTTCGTTAAGCCAAGGCACTTAGTTTCGGCTAAGTGCCTTTTTATACGATACAAGATGACTTAAGCCCCACTAGCGTTTAACTGCTCGACAAGCGAATGTCATGTAACAAATGGTTATGCCTTACCGATAAAGCGTTTTCCGGCGTTGACTTTATTTTATAGCCAAGCTGCAGTAAAACCAGTGTAAATAGGGCTGCATGCTGGTAATGGCTAGGCTGCCCATTCAAATCAAACTCTTCGATTACGCTATGTGCATAACTAGAATTATTTTGTAATGACTGCCAAATACGCGTTTGTACTTGAGAAATTTGAATCGCTGACGCTTGATAGCAATTAATCTGTAAGCTTAATAAATAGTTTTCTAGTGAGTTCATAGCGTTATCCATTACAAAAAACGCTACTTTAAAATCTCAAGTTAAGTTGAGGTAAAGTGTTTTATTATTTATTACTCCATTTATTCATTATTTCTTTAAATAACTTAGCGTCTTTGTCTTCGCAGGGTCTTGGCGATCCACTTGGCACCCCAGATTTACCAAACACCGAATTGAAATTTATGCCATAACACATACCATTTAGCACCTCGATACGCTTGCTACCATCGCCACTTTGCCAAATGACGGTTGCCTCATCTGACACGGTTAGTTGTTCGGGCACTGTTACCCTGCCTGTAGGCAAATTATTATTCGTAGCTTCAACTTGCCCAAATGTTGATGCACTAGTCGCTCTATTTTCAAATTTAAGCTCTGGGATTGGCGCATACGGGTTGAGCTTTTTAAAGGGTGCTTCGGTTGTTTTTGAATTATCAGATGCTTGATTAGACTTAACGATCTTAGTGGTTGCTTCTTTGGGCCCATTAACTGAGTGCTCAACGACCTCAACACCGTTACTCTGCCCTGAACCATTCTGAGAAGCTCCTTCTATTTCTGGCAAAGGCTTAGCCTCATCAGGCATTGTTTGCGGCTGCTCCGGTAAAGGTTTGTCTTGGGATTTCTGAAAACTAGGTAAGGTAGTTAAATCGACACTCACATACGCGTTGATTACTTTTGGCGGCTCTGTGGCTGCTACTGGTAGTTTCACAAATTTTCCATATTGAGCAAATAACAACAAAAGCACAGCATGTAGCGTAATCGAGATGATCCATGCTTTGTAAGTCCCTTTTAGCACCCAAACGCCTCATTTTTATTTTTAAGAGTGTTAAATGAGTGAGTTAGTTCATAAGAAAAAGTGGCGTTTTAGCAAGAGTAAAGTTTAAGGTTCTAGCTCAAGTCTATTCGTAGAGATGATTTGGATTCAGCATGAGTGCCATATGAGGTTTTACAGCAGCGGGAAACTCTGCAGCAAACAAGTCTACCGCTCAACTGACGTCTCAAAGCTGATAGCTTTATTTTAAAAACAAAAAGCCCCAGCAAATGCCGGGGCTTTTTAGTAAGTAAACTTAATTAAAAATTAAGCTTGCTTTGGACGTTCAACAACGTCTACTAAAGTCCAAGACTTAGTCTTAGAAATAGGAGCACACTCACGGATAGTAACTACGTCACCAGTTTGAGCTGTGTTGTTTTCGTCATGTACGTGTAGTTTAGTCGTACGTTTGATGAATTTACCATATACTGGGTGCTTCACGTAACGTGCGATAGCAACAGTGAAAGATTTATCCATCTTGTCGCTGATTACACGGCCTTGAAGAGTACGGATTTTATCGCTCATTATTGACCTGCCTTCTGGTTAATAACTGTTTTTACACGCGCGATATCGCGACGTACTGTTCTTAGCGTGTGTGTCTGAGCTAACTGACCAGTGCTTGCTTGCATGCGCAGGTTGAACTGCTCACGAAGAAGTCCTAGAAGTTCAGCGTTTAGCTCTTCTACGCTTTTGTCTTTTAGTTCGCTAGCTTTCATTACATCACCGTCCGAGTTACGAAAGTTGTTGTGAATGGTAATTTACGCGCTGCAAGGTTAAATGCTTCACGAGCAAGCTCTTCAGAAACACCTTCCATTTCGTAAAGTACTTTACCAGGTTGAATTTCAGCAACCCAATATTCAACAGAACCTTTACCTTTACCCATACGAACTTCTAATGGCTTGTTCGTAATTGGCTTATCTGGGAATACACGGATCCAGATTTTACCTTGACGCTTTACGTGACGTGTCATAGCACGACGAGCTGCTTCGATTTGACGAGCAGTCATACGGCCACGACCAGTAGCTTTCAAACCGAAAGTACCGAAGCTTACTTTGTTACCGTTTTGCGCTAAACCGCGGTTGCGGCCTTTGTGCATTTTACGGAATTTTGTACGTTTTGGCTGTAACATTACTCGCTACCTCTACTTAGCACTTTTTTTGGCTTTCTTTGGCGCGCGTTTAGCTGGCTTCTCTTGCTCTTGTACTAGTGGTAAACCACCAATAACTTCGCCTTTGAAGATCCAAACTTTAACACCAATGATACCATAAGTGGTTAAGGCTTCAGAAGTTGCGTAGTCGATATCAGCACGTAGAGTATGTAGAGGTACACGACCTTCACGATACCATTCTGAACGTGCGATCTCAGCACCGCCAAGACGACCGCTAACTTCAACTTTGATACCTTTTGCACCAATGCGCATTGCATTTTGTACCGAACGCTTCATAGCGCGACGGAACATAACACGACGCTCTAGCTGTGACGCAATACCGTCAGCTACTAGTTGTGCATCAAGTTCAGGCTTACGAACTTCAGAAATATTGATCTGAGCCGGAACACCTGCAATCTTAGTTACTGCTTGACGTAGTTTTTCAACGTCTTCGCCTTTTTTACCGATAACAACACCAGGACGAGCTGTGTGAATTGTTACACGGATAGATTTAGCTGGACGCTCGATAACGATTTTAGACACAGAAGCCGCTTTTAATTCCTTAGTTAGGAATGCACGTACTTTGTGATCGCCAAAAAGCTGATCAGAGAAATCTTTTGAATTCGCGTACCAGGTAGAAACCCAAGGTTTAGAGATACCTAGGCGAATACCAGTAGGATGAACTTTTTGTCCCATTACTTATACTCCTAGCTATCTGAAACCACAACAGTGATGTGGCTTGTACGCTTAAGGATGCGGTCAGCGCGTCCTTTAGCACGTGGCATAATACGCTTCATTGTAGGACCATCGTCCACAAAGATCGTAGTTACACGAAGCTCATCAATGTCAGCACCTTCGTTATGCTCTGCGTTAGCAATAGCAGACTCAAGTACTTTCTTAACTAATACAGCCGCTTTTTTAGGGCTGTACGCCAGGATTTCTAGAGCGCGATCAACCGGAAGTCCGCGGATCTGATCTGCAACTAGACGTGCTTTTTGCGCCGAACCAGAGGCGAATTTATGTTTAGCTAATGCTTGCATTTATCATTCTCCTCTTAACGTTTCTTCGCTTTCTTATCCGCAGCGTGACCGCGGTAAGTGCGAGTTGGTGCAAATTCACCTAGTTTGTGACCGATCATTTCGTCTGTGATAAACACAGGAACGTGCTGACGACCATTATGGACAGCGATGGTCAATCCGATCATGTTAGGTATGATCATTGAACGACGGCTCCAAGTTTTAATTGGCTTCTTGTCACCGCTTTCCAACGCTTTCTCTACCTTCTTCAGCAAGTGTAGGTCAATAAAAGGACCTTTCTTGAGAGAACGTGGCATGGCTATTCCTCAACTATTATTTAGTACGACGACGTACGATAAATTTATCAGTACGCTTGTTCTTACGTGTCTTAGCACCTTTAGTCGGTTTACCCCATGGAGACACAGGATGACGACCACCAGATGTACGACCTTCACCACCACCGTGCGGGTGATCTACCGGGTTCATGGCAACACCACGAACTGTCGGACGAATACCACGCCAGCGATTTGCACCAGCTTTACCTAGTGAACGAAGCATATGCTCAGCATTACCTACTTCACCAAGTGTTGCGCGACAGTCAGATGGAACTTTACGAACTTCGCCAGAACGAAGACGTAGAGTTACGTATTGACCTTCACGAGCAAGGATTTGAACGTATGCACCAGCAGAACGTGCGATTTGCGCGCCTTTACCTGGTTTTAATTCTACGTTGTGAACAGTCGAACCTACAGGCATGTTGCGCATTGGTAACGTGTTACCAGGTTTGATTGGTGCATCAATACCAGACTGGATTGAATCACCCGCTTTTAAGCCTTTAGGTGCAATAATGTAACGACGCTCACCGTCTGCATATAATACAAGAGCGATGTTTGCGCTACGGTTTGGATCATACTCTAGACGCTCAACAACAGCTGGAATGCCATCTTTAGTGCGTTTAAAGTCGATTACACGGTAATGATGCTTGTGACCACCACCGATGTGACGAACCGTGATACGACCTTTGTTATTACGACCACCAGACTTAGAGTTTTTCTCTAGTAGTGGTGCGTAAGGTTTACCCTTATGTAAATCTGGGTTAACCACTTTAACCAGGTGACGACGACCCGCAGAAGTTGGTTTACACTTTTGAAGTGCCATAATTCTAACTCCCCTTATTACTCGGCGCCGCCGACAAAGTCTAGCTCGCTACCTTCTTTAAGAGTAACGTAAGCTTTCTTCCAGTCTGAACGACGACCGAAACGCATGCCAGTACGTTTTGTTTTACCCTTAACGTTTAGTGTGCGAACACCAGTTACTTCTACTTCAAAAAGCTTTTCTGCAGCAGCTTTGATTTCAGCTTTAGTTGCATTAGAAGCTACTTTGAAAACAATCGTGTTGTTCTCTTCAGCAGCGATAGTGCTTTTTTCAGAGATGTGTGGAGCAAGGATCACTTTTAAAAGACGTTCTTCACGGATCATGCTAGCGCCTCCTCAAGTTGCTTAACAGCAGCAGCTGTAATAAGTACCTTATCGAAAGCGATTAGGCTTACAGGATCGATACCAGCTACATCACGCGTGTCAACCTTGTATAGGTTACGTGCCGATAAGAAAAGATTCTCATCTACTTCTTCAGTCACGATTAGAACATCTTTAAGCTCAAGTTCTTTAAGCTTAGCAACTAGTTCTTTAGTTTTTGGTGCTTCAAGACCAAACTGTTCAACAACGATTAAACGCTCTTGACGAACTAATTCAGATAAGATGCTTTTGATCGCACCGCGGTACATTTTACGGTTTACTTTTTGGCTATGATCTTGTGGTTTAGCTGCGAAGCTAACGCCACCTGAACGCCAAATTGGGCTACGAATTGTACCAGCACGTGCACGGCCAGTACCTTTTTGAGACCATGGTTTTTTACCACCACCGCTAACTTCAGAACGTGTCTTCTGAGCACGAGTACCTTGACGAGCACCTGCTGCGTAAGCAACAACTACTTGGTGTACTAATGCTTCGTTAAACTCACGTCCAAAAGTAGCTTCAGAAACTTCAAGAGCGCCAGAAGCGTCTTTAATTGCTAATTCCATCACTAAATCTCCAGGACTTATGCTTTAACAGCTGGTTTAACGATAACGTCACCGCCGATAGCGCCAGGTACTGCACCTTTAACTAAAAGCAAGTTACGCTCAGCGTCAACGCGAACTAGTTCTAAGTTTTGAGTCGTTACACGCTCAGCACCCATGTGACCGGCCATTTTCTTACCTTTAAACACCTTACCAGGTGATTGGTTTTGACCGATTGAACCAGGAGCACGGTGAGATAGAGAGTTACCGTGAGTAGCGTCTTGCATGCTGAAGTTCCAGCGCTTAACACCACCTTGGAAACCTTTACCTTTAGAAGTACCGGTTACGTCAACTTTGTTGATTTCGTTGAATAATTCAACAGTAAGCTCAGCGCCTACTTCAAAATCGCCTTCACCACCATTTAGGCGGAATTCCCACAGACCGCGACCCGCTTCAACACCAGCTTTAGCGAAGTGACCCGCTGCTGCTTTGTTTACACGGCTTGCTTTTTTAGTGCCTGCGGTTACTTGAAGCGCGTTATAACCGTCTGTTGCGTCAGATTTGATCTGTGCAATGCGGTTAGGAGTCGCTTCGATAACTGTCACAGGGATAGATACACCATCTTCAGTGAAGATACGTGTCATACCCACTTTACGACCGACTAGACCTAATGCCATTTTCCTAAAACCTCTCTAATCTTCCGATTAACCCAGGCTGATTTGAACATCAACACCAGCAGCAAGATCTAAACGCATAAGAGCGTCAACAGTCTTGTCAGTTGGTTCTACGATGTCGATCAGACGTTTATGGGTGCGGATTTCGTACTGATCACGCGCGTCTTTGTTAACGTGCGGTGAAGTTAGTACAGTAAAACGTTCAAAGCGTGTAGGTAGTGGAATTGGACCACGTACTTGAGCGCCAGTGCGTTTCGCAGTTTCCACGATTTCCGCCGTTGATTGGTCAATCAAACGGTGGTCAAAAGCTTTTAGGCGAATACGAATGCGTTGATTTGACATTCTTAAACCTCAATATAAAGAGCATTTAAAAAGAGCATAAAAAAACGACCGAAACAATCTTACTAACTAAGATGTCGGCTGTTCTCTTATATCTACGTTGAATTCCAAATCGGAATTCCTGTTTATTAGCTTGAAATCCAAGCTTAATTTTTCCTTCCAAGTTCCCGAGGGAATTTTGAAAGCCTGCGTATTATAGTTATATTGGTGATAAATGCAACAACTTTTTAGAATTAATACACTCGACGCCTTATCAAAATGAAATTTAAATGAAATAGAACTAAATTCAGCCAAGGTATGTCTTTGCTTACTATAGTTAGGTAAAGAAAAAAAAAAGCCATACAATGTTGCAATGGTCAGTCCAGTTAATAATTGTTATTCTATGCCGCTTATTTTGACCGCATGTGGTCTACTGTATATTTACTAATACCAATTGGCTTAATAAAGTGAGCTGTCTTAGGCACTAAACCTAGTTGGTATAAAACTTTGGTGAGTTGATGCGTATCATTAATCGTTGTTTAAATGCTATTTCTGCTGGGATGAACCGCTTGCTAGTAAAAAGCAAAGTTCTGCCTGAGAACCCTATTGAACAATACAATCTAAACCCTGCCAACCCAACTTTTTATATTGTGAGGTTGAATGCGCGCTCTGATTTAGCGGCACTGGCGCGGGTATGTAAAAAATATGGCTTACCTGACCCAACCGAAGAGCAGTTATTAGGTAATGCCGAACTTAACCGCTTTATTGGTATTCAAAACCCACCACCGCTATTTGGTAATAAAAGCAAACCAAGTAATGCCTTGCAGCAAGGCAAACACATTATTGACCACCTAATGCAATCTGGTGAGCAAAACGTCCAAGTGATCCCGGTGACCATTTTATGGGGTCGTAACCCAGGAAAAGAAAAGCCTGGTTTAGGTACTTTGGTGTCTCATTCATTAACACCCAGCTGGTTTCGCAAGTTCTTTGTGTTGCTATTTTCTGGGCGTGATAACTTTATTCGATTTAGCCAACCACTCGACTTATCTTTATTAGTCAATGAAAAAGCCGATGTTGATGAGCTACCGCATAAGTTAATACGCGTAGCTCGTGTGCACTTTCGCCGTCAAAAACTGGCTGCTACAGGGCCAAAAATGCCATCGCGTGAACAGCTTTTTAATTCGCTACTTGCATCACCAACAATAAAAAAAGCGATTCAAATAGAAGCAAAAGAAAAAAACATCAGCCAAGAGCAAGCTCGTCAAAATGCGCTGAAGCTACTTGATGAAATTGCTGCCAATTACAGCGATGCCACCATTCGTGTTGCTGACCGTGTATTAACTTGGCTGTGGAATAAACTTTATAACGGCATCGACATTAAGTTTTCAGAGCAAGTTCACGAGCTCACTGATAAAGGCCATGAAATTATTTATATGCCTTGTCACCGCTCGCACATGGATTACTTATTACTGACCTACTCTATTTATCACTTAGGTTTAGTACCACCGCATATAGCCGCTGGTATCAACTTAAACTTCTTCCCGGCAGGTGGTATTTTCCGTCGTAGTGGTGCTTTCTTTATTCGCCGCTCTTTCGCGGGCAACAAGTTATATTCATCAGTGTTTAAAGAGTATCTGAGCCAGTTATTTATTAAAGGCTACTCAGTGAAGTTTTACACTGAAGGTGGCCGTAGCCGTACTGGTCGTTTGTTACCACCAAAAACAGGTATGCTCGCCATGACGTTGCAAGCCATGCTTCGTGGCATAGATCGCCCTATTTCGATTGTGCCTGTATACATCGGTTATGAGCACGTAATGGAAATTAATACTTACTTAAAAGAGCTGGCCGGTAACGATAAAAAAGGTGAGTCGGTCTTGGGGATTTTTAAAGCCATTAAAAACCTGAAAAACTATGGCCGTGGTTACTTAAATTTTGGTGATCCTATTTCGATAAATCAATACCTTAATGAACAGCAACCTGATTGGCGCGAGTCTATTCACCCGACCGATGTACAAAAGCCACAATGGCTTGGACCGCAGGTAGCGAATCTTGCCGATAAAGTAATGGTTAATATTAATAGTGCCGCTGCACTCAATGCGGTGAATCTACTCGCGATGATTTTATTGGTGAATGACAAACATGCGTTAAGTAAACCTAAGTTGATTGCGCAACTTGAGTTTTATCTACATTTACAACGCAGCGCAAGTTACAGCGACAAGGTAACAACACCTAACGAAAGTGCTGAACAGCTATTAGAGCATGCACTTAAGCTTAATAAGTTTGACGTCATCAGTGATGAATTTGGCGAAATTATCGCTATTAACGACAAAGAAAAGACGCTATTCAACTACTACCGTAATAACGTATTGCACTTATTTGCTGTACCAAGCTTGCTTGCGCTGCATTTATTCAAAGCACATCAAACTACCATGGCAGATTGCCGTGCCTTGATTGCACGTTTTTACCCGCTGTTCGCTAAAGAGTGGTTCTTGCATGAGCTAGATGAAAACTACATTACTCGCGTGCTCGCAAGCTTTGTTGATCAAGACCTTATTGAAATTGAAGGTGATAATATCAAAATCACCAATAGCAACGACTGCTTAGCAAAACTCGAAATGCTTGGTCGCGCCTTAAGCTTAACGCTACAGCGTTACGCTATCGTGGTTGGTTTTATTCAAACCAGTAGCGGTATTGAGCGTGAAGAACTTGAGCACGAAAGCCAAGTGTTAGCAGAGCGTTTAGGCACCTTGCACGGCATTAAAACGCCGGAGTTCTTTGACAAAAAAGTACTTATTGGTTTTATCTCAAGCTTGCGAGAGCAAAAACTAATTACCGAAACAGAGCAAGGCTTAACGGGTAGCAATGAGCTGTGTGAAGTGTATTTATATCTGAAGGCATTGCTGCCAGCACGAGTCTGGCAGTCAATTGACGATATAGTGCAAAGCCAAGCTCAGCACGCAAAAGATTAACGCTGACGCATGACCCCTTCTTGGATCGTTGAGGCAACCAAATTGCCTTGACGGTCAAAGAACTGACCTCGCACCAAACCACGGCCAGAGCTCGCACTTGGGCTATCAATCGAATATAAAATCCAATCGTCTAGTCTAAACGGGCGGTGAAACCACATTGCATGGTCAATCGTCGCAACCTGCATATTCGGCTGCATAAACGATACACCGTGCGGCTGTAATGCCGTTGGTAAAAACTCAAAGTCAGACGCATACGCAAGTAAGTAGTTATGAATACGCTGATCGTCAGGCATCTCACCATTGGCTTTAAACCAAATATGCTTAACGGGTTCCATTGCTTGTGGTTTAAATGGGTTATGAAAGGTCACTGGACGCATTTCAATTGGCACTTCACGAATAAACTTATTGCGAATTGGTTCAGGAATAAGTTCAGCATTCGCTTGGTAAAACTCAAGCGATGACTTTAATTCTTCAGGCTGTGGGACATCGGGCATCTGCGCTTGGTGTGATAAGCCGTCCTCTTCACCTTGAAACGAAGCAGTCATGTAAAAAATCGGCTTACCATATTGAATAGCTTTTACACGGCGGGTACTAAAGCTCTTACCATCACGAATATTTTCTACATCGTAAACGATTGGTTTGCTCGCATCACCTGGACGTAAAAAATAAGAATGCAGTGAATGAACTATACGCCCTTCAGGTAATGTTTCTTTTGATGCCGACAAGGCTTGCCCCATTACTTGGCCACCGAAAACAGCTCTAAACCCTAAATCTTGGCTTTGCCCGCGATACAAGCCTTGCTCAATCTCTTCTAACGACATTAATGACAGTAAGTCATCTAATACTTGGCTCATTTATTTATCCTCAATCCCGACAAGCGTTTAATGATACTATAGACTAATTGGAAGTAAATCTTTGTAAGAGCACCCCATTATGGCTTATTGGCTTTTTAAAACCGAACCTGATGCATTTTCAATTGATGATTTAAAAAACGCACCTATGCAAACCTCTATGTGGGATGGCGTGCGCAATTATCAAGCGCGAAACTTTCTACGCGATGGTATTAAACAAGGCGACTTGGTAATGATTTATCATTCAAGTTGTAAACATGTAGGTGTCGCAGGAATAGCCACGGTCAGCCGTGAGGCCTATGCCGACCCAACTCAGTTTGATTTAAATAGCGATTACTACGACGCTAAAGCAACTGCTGATAACCCGCGCTGGTTTGTAGTCGATGTTACTTATAAATCTCATCTTAAAAAGCTTGTTAGCCTACAAGCAATTAAAGCCAATGAGTCCATTACCGAAATAGCCCTTAAAAAAGGCGGTCGATTATCTGTGATGCCAGTAACTGAACATGATTGGCAACAGATTATAGCTATGAGCGAAACATAACACATTAAAAAGGCGTGCATTTTTAATGAGCAGTGATTTTTGCTATAATTCTGTCCCTTTATTTTAGAGGTATCTTGGGGGATGTATGAAATTATTATATTGGTTAGATGAGTGGACCCATCTCCCACATGAGCAACAACAAAGCCGAGTCCCATTTACCGGAGGTGACTTACTCGGTGATGTATATGTGAAGTACCATATCATCGATGCCAATAAGCCTCTGCTATTCACCTTCTCACCAGCGGGAACCAACTACCAAGAACATGATCTCACAGATGATTTTTCGCCTTGGGCCTATAAACTTGCGAAAAAACAAGATGTGAATGTAATTGCCTTCCAACATTTAGGCATTAGTAACTGGTTTAGACACCGCAACCTATTGTTTTTTATTGAGCAGTTAGCACCATTGATTGGCGGATTTAAAGAACGATTAGGATATGGCTTGAGTCGTGGTGGCTTTGCTGTTGGCGCATTTGCCAATCTATTAAAGCTTGATAAAGTCTTGTTATTTCATCCTGTCAGCACAAAAAATAAAAACAAAGCCCCATGGGATGACCGCTCAAGCACAGATATCGCACAAAAATTTGACTGGAACGGTGATTATCACGATTTAGACCTAGGTCATGCTAAAGGCTATATCATCTACGATCCAACCAATCGTATCGACCGAGCTCATGCTAAACGCTACCCACAACTCACCCATTTACGGGTGTTCGGTATGGGCCACAGCGTTCATGCTACATACTTGAATAAATTTGGTTTTTATAAAGATGTTGCTGTTGATTTTATTAGCCACCAGCAAGTCGATATTGCTCAATTTCGACAGCAGACAAAAACGTTACGTTTTAAAGAAGACTATTATCGTCGGCTCAATAAAGCCAACAACGGTTCGGCACACCGCTTAGCCTTACTTAGTAAGGCGCACACAATTTTGACTGAAGAAAAAGCAGAGCATATTCAAGAGCAAAATGGCACAATTGATGTTCAGCCGCTGATTGATGTCGCAATCAAGCATCAGGATGAACACCCAAACGATGCAATAAAGATTTTAGAGGTGGCGCAGCAACTTTCACCTGATGACCCATTGATAGATCATAAATTGAAACAGTTGAAGTGAGATAGTAGCTGTAAGTTAACCCTTCGTTTTTATTTTACGGTGTTTTTTGACCCGCCCGTGTTTAGGGATAATAGTTAAGTACATCACTAAAGCTAACCACGAAAAGAAGATGATACCGATTAACCAAGCATTCTTTTCGTGGCCTTGAGTACGTTTACTATTGAGCACAATGACCACAGGTAAAATGTAGGCACTCAAAACAATAATTAAAAACGCAACTTCATTCATAAATACCAATTCGCTTAATTAAAAGTATTATTGCGGATTGGTACTATACCAACGCTGACCAATCAACTTCGTCACTCAAAACACGCTCCGCAGCAATATAATGCAAAATATCTCCTTCACTGACTACATAGTCAAGTGGCGGATTTAAATCCATGTTTTTTGCACTTAAATTATGTGCTACACCCAGTAATATAGCATCGTGGCTGTATTTAAAGTGATGAAACAGCTTGCCAAACTCCATTGCTTGCACGCCTTTTGGAATAGGCAAACTAAACTGAGTATCACCATGAAGTGTTGATAACAACTCTTCTTGCACACGGCTCGAACCCGGATCTTGCATTGAACGCACTAAGATTTCGGCTGACTTGGCACTACTGCATTCAACAT
The DNA here is from genome assembly GCF_947311895.1 of Pseudoalteromonas sp. PAR1. Lineage (NCBI taxonomy): Bacteria > Pseudomonadati > Pseudomonadota > Gammaproteobacteria > Alteromonadales > Pseudoalteromonadaceae > Pseudoalteromonas > Pseudoalteromonas sp. PAR1. Next base: position 39,090 of record NZ_CAMZMY010000028.1, read on the forward strand.
TATGGCAAAGCTCATGTAGCATTTCGATTTTGGTTTCGTCAGTAAAATGCGCGCTAATATGACAATCCTTATTTACCAACTTACTTATGCGCAGTGCCGTAGTAAACGTTTGGTCATCATCTTGGCCATCAATAATAATTTTATCGGCGCGTTCAATTGCGATTCTTTGCAACTCATCTAAGTCGGTAAAGCTACTTAGGCGTGCAAAATCAACCATCGGATTTGTTAAAAATGGATGCTCCATTTGTTCAGTAACTGCCAATAGAATACGACGATCTAAGCGTTTTTGATCGGCTAGAATATAGTCAACCATCTTCTTAGTACGAGTATCGTGCCAACCAAAAATAATAATGTGATTGTTTATATGTGCGAAGCTTTTATCACCCGTCATAGCGCGCCTGATTAAGTAAGTTACTGTTTGCCCTGTTTTTCCTAACAGAACGCCAAATAATGCTAAACCAAAAGGTATTTGTAGTAATGCAACAATCCAGCGGCCAAGCTCAGTACTGGCACTAAAATCGCCATAGCCAACTGTTGATGTTGTTACAACATAATAATAAACGTAGGTACTTAGTGGTGTTAAAGCTTGCTCTCCTGCAAGCATAAGCAGCCACCATATAAGTAGCATATGCAAAAGCGTGGTAACCACCACAGCCTGCCAACTTACTTGATCAATATGACTGCGGATAAGTACCACTATACGATTTAATAAATAGTGCATAATCCTTGCAATTTACAGTGGTGGAAATTAACGATACGGTACTGGAATGCTTGCTCTTTGGCAACAGATTGAAATTACTAATGCATGTCGATGAAAAATAATAGTAGACTATAATATCTCTGTATTAGTTGTTTTGGGTGAAATATGTCAGGTGTTCTTGCTTCAGTTGATAAGCGTACGCAACTAGTCGGTGAAAACCGCTTAGAGCTTTTACTATTTTACCTTCACAGTCGCCACTTATTTGCTCTTAATGTTTTTAAAGTAAAAGAAGTCGTTAAACTGCCTCATATCAGCAAAATTCCTCACGCACACCCGAAAGTGTCAGGTGTAGTTGATATTCGCGGTGAGTCAATTCCTGTGATTGATTTACGGAGAGCGATTAACATGCCTGAAGCTAAACACATTGAAGATACAAACCTCGTTATCACTGAATACAATCGTACCGTACAAGGCTTTTTAATTGGCAAGGTTGATCAAATCATTAATATGACATGGTCTGATATTATGCCGCCACCAACTGCGATTGGTAAAAATCATTATCTAACAGCCTTAACGAAGGTGAAACGCGATGGCCAAGAGCAACTGGTTGAAATAATAGATGTAGAAAAAGTGCTCGCCGAAATCGTTGAGTACGAAGTACATATTTCTGATGATATTCTTGATAAGAGCATCGTGAACGAATTTGCAGGCCGCAAAATTCTTCATGCTGATGATTCACCAACGGCTCGTAAACAAGTAAGCGATACTTTATCGCAACTCGGCATCGAAATTATTCCTGCTCGTAACGGACTCGAAGCACTCGAAATGTTAAAAGGCTGGGCTGATCAGGGCAAAGATGTCGAAAAAGAATTACTTATGGTGATCACCGATGCAGAAATGCCAGCAATGGATGGCTACCGTTTAACCCACGAAATTCGTAACGACAGCCGAATGAAGAACTTACACATCGTGCTTAACACATCACTCAGTGGTAGCTTTAACCAAGCCCTGGTTGAGAAGGTTGGTTGTAATGCCTTTTTATCTAAGTTCCAGCCAATACTTTTAGTGGAAGAAGTTCAAGCCCGCTTAAAAGCCGTGCTAGAACAAGATGCTCAGTAATCGTTTTTAACATTTATTTTATTGATATAAGCTAAAGCAACGACGTCGCAATTTGCCAATCATCGTTATTCATGATTTATTGGCTTTATCGATTCGACGACAACAATAAAAACTATGCTAAATCGCGTTGCCAAACCATTCACTAAACTAGTAGAGCGTTACCTACCCGATCCGTTTGTATTTGTTATATTACTCACCTTGCTGAGCTTTATCGTTGCGAGTCTCTTTACGCCGTCAACGCCCACGCAAGTGCTCGCGGCTTGGGGTGGTGGATTTTGGAACCTATTACAATTTGCCATGCAAATGCTGCTAGTACTGCTAACGGGCTATATGCTAGCAAGCACTCCCGTTATGCGCAGTATACTCAATAAACTTGCGACATTAGCAAATACTCCAGCCAAAGCAATTATACTCGTGACGCTCGTTTCTTTATTAGCGAGCTGGCTAAACTGGGGCTTTGGCTTAGTCATAGGCGCTTTGTTCGCCAAAGCAATTGCAAAACAAACCCGTGTTGATTACCGTTTATTGGTTGCCAGTGCCTATTCAGGCTTTATTGTTTGGCATGGCGGCTTAGCCGGTTCAGTGCCGCTGACAATCGCGACCGACGGCCACTTTGCAGAGCAAAGTATTGGTGTAATTGGCACCGAAAACACGATCTTTTCGGCATTTAATATCGCTATTGTTGTGGGCTTGTTTATTATCATGCCGCTGGTAAATCGCTACATGCTGCCAAACGAGAAAGACAGCGTCTATGTTGACCCCGCAAAGCTTGATGATGAAACTAAGCAAATAGCAACACCTACCCGCCCTGCCGAAGTAATAGAGCATAGTCGTTTATTAGGAATGGGGATAGGTGCCGTTGGCCTTGCCTATTTATTCTATTATTTTGTGCTAAGCGGAGGCGGCTTAAATTTAAATAGTGTGATCGCTATTTTCTTATTTAGCGCAATTTTACTGCATCAAACACCACATAATTTACTTCGAAGCTTACAGCAAGCAATCCCCAGCGGCGCTGGTATTGTGATTCAATTTCCGTTTTATGCCGGGATCATGGCGATTATGGTAAAAACGGGACTTGCTCAACAAATCTCTGAAGGATTTATTGCCATTGCAACAGCCGAAACGCTGCCTTTTTGGAGTTTTTTAAGTGCCGGGTTTGTGAATATCTTTGTGCCATCAGGCGGCGGCCAATGGGCAGTGCAAGCGCCGATTGTCATTCCTGCAGCACAAACACTTGGCGCTGATATGCCACGTGTTGCTATGGCTGTCGCATGGGGCGATGCCTGGACTAACCTAATTCAGCCGTTCTGGGCACTCCCCGTGCTTGCTATTGCCGGCTTAAAAGCAAAAGACATCATGGGCTTTTGCCTTGTGCAGCTGATCATCACCGGCGTGTTTATATCGTTAATGCTGAGTTTTTATTAATAACAGTCCCTTATTCAGAGCTATATTACGTATTGACTATCCATGTAAACTAAGCAAAACTAGGTACAAGGTTAGTAAATCAATTTAAAAGGAACTTAAATGAATATTAGCGAACTACCTTATTCCTTACCAAAAACACCTAAAGCGCAATGCCAATATCTTGCTCGTATATGTTCTATTAGTTTACACAAGCTAAGTAACAACCACCAAGAAGAATCTGAAGCAATAGCAAGCGTGATTATTTATAGGCACTTAAACAGTAATCAAAAAATAGAAGCCATGCGCTTAATTCAAACCCTAAACAACAAGCCATTAATGGCTAAATTAATCGAAAAAGTAACAGATGTCATTGTTAATCCCCAATGGGGAATTTGGTCGCTATCCAATACAGAACTGTTAAAAGACCAAAAATTTCACGATATGGTAAATTCATATGCTGGAATTCTAGGTGCTTCAATTTCTGCTGCAAGCGCTAAAGAATTGGCATCGACAATATGGAAAACTAAAAAAGTGTCTAAGGGTGGTTGGATTACTATCGTTATGTGGGGCTCTTTATATTTCAATGCCACAGAGTTGAACAAGGCAAACCAAGAAATATCTAATAGGAGTAAACTTTTAGATTCAGTGCACTACAACTAATGAAGATTATACTTCCTATTTCTGTATATCTAATAAACTTTGTAGGTTGCATACTAGTTTATAGCTATGCAACCAGTTTCCATAAAGATATTATTTTTTATATTATCCTTTTTTTAGCAAATGCCCAAGGGATTTACTACGGGTACAAACTTTCTAAAATTAAGAATGAAGATGAAAAAAATTAAAATATTATTTTTATATTTATTAATTTTTCAATTTAATTTAGCTTATGGGTCACAAACAGATAGATGTAATGCTGATAACCTTGGGTTTTCTTTCAACTCATCTTTTAACGAAGATATGTTCGATAGAAAAGAAATGAAAAGAAATATCTCAGTCGAAGATAAAAATTTTGCATGGGCTTTTTCATTTTCAGAGTTATCCCAAGACAGTATTTTACGAAACATCAATGGTACTGAAAAGTCTATAGATGAAATAGTTTACATCAACTTTAGTAAATTTTTAAAAAGTGAATTATTTCTCACGATTGAGAATGAAAAATTAGTTAAAGATAAATACATGGAAATTAAAACAAGTTTTGAAAATAAAAATAGGGTTATATTTTTTATAAAACTAAATAAATACAGAAAAAAAGAGTACTTAACTAAATTAATTATTACAGCTAAGAATAGCCTACCACTCAGTGAGGATGACTATAAAAAAGTAGATAGCTTTTTTAACTTTTGTGTTTTTTGATATGAAAGCTATAGCCTAATTAGAATAGGCTATAGCTAAACTAACTATTCCTTGATTAAAACATTTTCTCTTACTTTTATATGGATGTTGTAAGCTAACCTGACTTCAAAAATTACTTTTACTAAGTAGCCACTTCCCTAAAAAAGTACTCAAAAATATCCGTATTTAATACTTAATTCGATAAAATCTTCATTGGCAAGCTAAGGATTGCGCTTTCTGAATCAGCAAAATGCATCATTACTGCAACGTGGCCTGCAACAACCAATGCGTACATGACCGCTGAAAAACCTTGCCCGTAAGTATCAAGAGGGATTAAATGTGAATAATGACGACCACGCCATTCAAATACAATTTCAAGCGCGCCAACAAACAAGAAGAACACGAGGAGCATTAAACCGAAGGTATAGCTCAACCATAAACCAAATAACACGCCTAATAAGCACACGCTTAAGCCGACCCAAGAACGCATCGAAAAACTAATGCTTTTTAGTACATGACCCCCATCTAAAGGCAAAATAGGTAACAAGTTAAATAGGTTTAACAGTGCACTGAGTACTGCCACACCGGCGAATATTTCCATTTCAGTGGCGTAGTAAAGCACTACTCCGAATACTGAGGTAATTAAGCCAAATGCAGGCCCCATTAGAGAGATCACCACGTCTTGCCAACGGGTGGTAATTTTATCGTCGGAAACGGCCAAGCCACCGACAAACGGAATAAGATAAATACCTTTAGTTTTAATGCCAAAATATTTCATAGCGCGCACATGACCATATTCATGCACAACCAAGCAAGCAATTAACATCAAAGCAAATTCAATAGAAAAAAGCCATGCGTAACCAGCAACTGATGCACCCGCTAAAGCAGCTTTCACTACTTTTGCACTTTTAAATAATTTAAAGCCCAGTGCTAGCAGGCCAATAATGCCGCGTTTTGGTTCAGCGTCTTCTACCGCAGGAAGTGCAAGTTCACTAACTAATTGCTGATTAACATAAATAGCTAAGCTTTTTTCATGCACTTTGCTGGTATCTAAGCTAATTTTTTGTCCTTGAAAATCAAATTCATACTTATTCTGAGTCGGGTTATCAAATGCAATAGCTTGCTGTTGATGGAATAACTGTATTAATTGCGAGCCGTGCAAATGCAAAGTGAAGGTTTCATTTGCTAAGCTCAACTGAAGTCTTGCCATAATCTGTAAAAATACTAGATAAGAGTGCGGCTATTATACGTAGGACAAAATAAATTACGAGAGAGAGGCTTCTACAATTTAAATTACTCTTCCCAGCACACAAACAACCAAAAAACATGACTAACTAATATTTATCTACTACTTTTAAGTAATAGTGTTCTCGTTCAAGGAGTGAATATAGTGAAGTCAAATAGGCATATTCTCGTAGTCGATGACTCCAAAGCGATTCTTATTGTTATGCAGGCTATTTTGAATGAGCTGGAAATTAGCCATGTCACTACCTGCCTAAGTGCAGAAGAAGCTCTAGAAAAAGTAAAAAAAGCGCCTCACTTCTTTGATGCTATCTTTACTGATCTAAAAATGCCCGATATGGATGGTATGGAATTGATCCGTCATTTAGGCGCAATGAAATACCATGGTGCTATTGCGATCATTTCTGAAATGGATCCCAAAGTAATTGATTTAGCAGCTGATATTGCCCGTAAAAATAATGCCCATCTGATTGGTAATATATCTAAGCCCGTGCAGTTGAATCAGGTTTATTTGTTGCTGCAAAAACTTGAGCATTTTTCATTTCACGTAGAGCGGACAAAATCCCCTATTTCTGAGTCGCTGTTACTTCATGCGATTAGTCACAACGAAATAATTCCATTTTACCAACCCAAAATTAACCGCCACGATAACCGTGTCGAAAGTATTGAGGTATTAGCGCGAATAAATACAAGTAAAGAAGAGGAAATAATTCTACCTGAGCGATTTATTTGTGTTGCCGAGGATTTAGATTTAATTAACCTTATTACCTTTCAGCTCTTTGAAAAAGCGACCAACGACTTTGCTGAAATCAAAGAACATTTTCATCCTAACCTAAAACTGGCTTTTAATTTATCGCCTTCGCAACTCGAAGACTTAAGCTGCCCAGATAAATTGGCACTAATATTACATTTAAATAACCTCACCCCAGGTGAAGTTATTTTAGAAATAACCGAGCAATACGCCTTACGCACCGCAGCACAGTTAGAATCACTAAACAGATTAAGAATGCGAGGATTTGGTATTTCTCTTGATGACTTTGGCACCGGCTTTACCAACATACAACAATTGAAAACCTTACCATTTACCGAGATTAAAATAGATAAAACGCTGATCAGTAATATTGAAACTGACCAATTTTCTCAAGTCATTGTCAGTAGTCTTGTGAATATTGCTATTCAAGAAGATTTATTTATTGTCGCCGAGGGGATCGAGCGAGTAGAAGAACTCGAATACTTAGACCGCTATAAAGAATTTATCTTAATGCAAGGCTTTTTGTTATGCCGCCCGAAAGCCAAAGAAGATTTTTTAAATTGGTCAATCTCATGGCGGCAAATGGTCAAAACAGCGACCGGGCAGCGTCGCTAAGGCTCCCGTTTGTCATCACTAACAATGGTATTACTTCGTGCTAAGCGCTGTCGCCAACGCTGCTTAGCCACTTTTTGCATATTTGCAGATTGGTCATGTTCATCAACAATCTCCAGCCCCATCAGCGCCTCAATTAAATCTTCTAAGGTCACAATCCCTTGAACATCTCCGTACTCATCAACCACTAAACAAATATGGGTTCGCCCTGACAATAAGGTTTCAAGTAGCGTTGGCACATGCAGGGTCTCTGGCACTGTATAAATTGGTTTAACCAGCTTACTTATCTTATAGTCTTCACCTAAACGATGATACGCCAGCATAATATCGTTTTTATGTACAAAGCCGATAATATCATCACCATTTTTGTCATATACCAGCACCCGAGAGAATGACGATGAGCCATGTTCAGACAAATACTGATTAACAGTTAAATCTTTATGCACTTTAAACAGCACAGTACGCGGCGTCATTATGGTATCTAGCTTAGCGTGGCGAAAACGCAGCAGACTCCTAATAATCTCAGATTCGTCGTGACCAAGTGCCCCTGACTCTGTGCCTATATCAGCCATGGCTTCAATTTCTTGGCGAATATAGTAGGCCTCATCATAATTACGCCCCAAAAAGCGCGTGAGGATATCTGCAAACCAAACGAAAGGTTTTAAAATGACCACCAACCAAATAAGGCTAATGCTGACGATAGGTGTTAGACCACGCCAATAATTTGCACCCAGTGTTTTCGGAATGATTTCAGAAAGTACAAGAACCAATAAGGTCATAATTGCCGAGGCTATTCCAACAGCAGCATCTGAAAAAACCACTGCAGCTTGTGCACCAACACCTGCAGCACCAGCTGTATGCGCAATTGTATTAAGCGTTAAAATAGCCGCGAGCGGTTGGTCTATATTATCTTTTAGCTTAGCAACGCGTTTTGCTAATGCAGGTTGCTGCTTCCTTAACATAGCAACATAGCTTGGCGTTATACTTAATAACACCGCTTCCATTACCGAGCATAAAAAAGAGACGGTAATAGCAACCAACATATAAACAAGTAAAAGTGTCACTGTGCATCCTCATTGTTCATCTAAGCGCCCACCATATCAACAGATAACTGGAACCTCAAACCCATCAGCATTCTAACGCAGAGCTCTTTTTGCTAGTTTTTCTGCGTGCTATATTGCTAAAACTTACCTTCAACAGGCGAAACTATGACATTTACAACCACTTGGCTGAACAAAAAAACTCAGCTAAAAACCACGCTTAGCGCACTTGTACTTTGTTCTCTAAGTTCAACAGCTATGGCAGATGCTATTGAACGTTCAGCAATTCAGTTTATTGGCCCTCTTAGCGATGATATGCAATTAAAGCCTTATCAAACCGAACATCGTGACGCTATTATTGCCAACTTAGTACCAAGCTTACAAAAAAATAACGACAATATTCGTATTTTTGGCGACGAGATAAAGTGGCAATCATTCGACAAAGTTAGCGCCCTTACATTAGGTGGCCTGCAAGCACTAAAATTTACTGCATCAACCGAGCGCTTTAGCCAAGGCTCGTTGACCCTTAAAGGCATTGAAAACGCACAGCTGTTTATCGATGGTGAAAAGCAAACAGAAAAAATAACAGCTATGAGTTAGCTTTAAGCCAAGGCGATCACCAATTTGTTATCATCACTGAGCAAGTAGCAAACTGGAATGAAGTTGAGCTTGATTTTACTGCTAAGTCTGAACTAGATACTGTGCAATTTAGTTCTAAACAACAACATGGCTTGTCTGCAAAACAGTTATTCGATGCGCCAACGGTAAGTTATATTTCAATGGCGCCAAATGGCAATTACTTTATTACTAGCCAACGTCATTACGAAGATGCAACGGCTAATCAAGCGCAATACGTGACTGAGCTTAAAGACGCAAAAAACAATACTCTTTATCGCTTTGAGTCAGCCCTACCGAGCAATATTACTTGGAGCCCTGATAGCACAAATTTAGTGTATCTATTAAATGGTGAGCTTAAGCGTTTAAATCTAAAAACGATGCAACTTAGCGTGATTGCTAAAAACCTTTCTGGTGCAAGTGGCTTTCAATATTTTGATAACAACAGCTTAATTTTTAGCTGGTCAAAATCACCAACAGACAATGGCAAGCTCACTAAACATTATCAAGGCCTGCAAGACCGTTGGTCTTATGCTCGTACAACATCACAAATATACTTGCTTGATATCACAACTGGTCTTAGCAAAATTTTAAGCCAAGGCCCACTTAGCCATTCACTTGAAGATTTTGATGCCAAAAACGGTCACGTATTAATGAGTCGCTCAGCACAAGCAATGCAGCTATCACCACAGCCTGCAACAGAGCTTGTTGAGCTAAACCTAGCTACATCGGCTATCACGGTGCTTGGTCAATTTAATACCTTTAATCAGGCTAAATATACTGATGACGGTATTTATGTCACTGCTGGCCCAGATTTTAATAATGGCTTAGGCCGAAACCTTCCTGAAGGCATGCTGGCTAATAACTATGATGGTCAACTTTACTTACTCAGCCGCGACGGTAAAAAAGCAACCGCTTTAAGTAAAGAGTTTAACCCGGCTATCGGCCAGTTAAATGTACTAGAAAACGGTGATGCACTTATTAAAGTCACCGAGCAAGATACCGTACAACTTTATCAATACGACTTAAGCAAAAAGCGTTTCAATAAAGTAAATACAGGCTTTGATGTTGTTGAGCAATTTAGTTACTCAAACGAACGCAATCCAAGCATTTTAGTGACTGGCACTACAGCGTCAACACCACAGCAACTTAAGCAGCTCAACTTAGGCAAGAGCCGTGCTAAAGTCGTGTGGGATTCAAAGCCAATTGGCTATGAAAATACCCAAGTAGCCTCACTTGAAGAATTTAACTTCACTAATAAAGATGGCATTGAAATTAAGGGGCGTGTTTATTTACCTCATGATTTAGATAGCAAAAAACAATACCCTGCACTGGTTTATTATTACGGTGGCACATCACCAGTAACACGTGGCTTTACAGGTCGTTACCCATTTAACTTATGGGCAGAGCACGGCTATGTTGTTTACGTAATACAACCAACAGGCGCGACTGGCTTTGGCCAAGAGTTTTCGGCTAAACATGTAAATGCATGGGGTGAGTACACAGCTAATGACATTATTGACGGCACAAAAGCCTTTTTGGATAAATATAGCTATGTAGATAGTAAGCGTGTTGGCAACTTGGGCGCGTCTTACGGTGGCTTCATGACCATGCTACTAGCAACTAAAACAGATATGTTCAGTGCATCTATAGCTCATGCGGGGATCTCAAATATCACCTCGTACTGGGGTCAAGGTTGGTGGGGTTATTTATATTCAGCTGAGGCATCAAAAAATAGCTACCCTTGGAACAACCCTACACTTTATAGCCAACATAGTCCGGTGTTTCATGCTGATAAAGTAACCACTCCGCTATTACTCCTTCATGGTGATTCAGATACCAACGTACCGGTTGGTGAAAGTCACAACATGTACACGGCATTAAAGCTACTCGGTAAAGATGTTGACCTAATCGAATACAAAGGAGCAGATCACCAAATTTTTGCGCGTGATAAACGCTTTGACTGGTGGAACACCATGCTGGCGTATTTCGATAAAAACTTAAAAGATCAGCCGCAGTGGTGGCAATATCTTTATCCTGAAAAATAGTTTAATCACTTGGCTGAGCACTGCACGAGTGCTCAGCTTTCACCCTTTTCAACTATCGCTAAGCCATTAAATTGTAAGAAATAGTTACAAACCTCGCCATTACACTTCTCAGCCTTCGCCATACAGTGCTAACATAACAACAAATCAAGTGTGAAATTAAAGCGAATGACTATTCAAGTTTTATTGGTTGAAGACGACGAACTGCTCGTTAAACGCATTCTTAACCACTTTAAAGAAACTGAGTTTAACATTGAGATAGATTCAACAGGTGCTGATGCATTGAGCATAGTGCAATCTCGTGCAGCTTCTTCACAAGCTATTTCTTTAGCAGTTATCGACATTGTGCTACCTAAGCGCGATGGGTTATTGCTTGCCAAAGAACTAAATGCTCTGACTGATATTGGGGTCATTGTTTTATCAAGCCGAGATTCGCAAGCTGACCGTATCGCAGGCCTTGCGCAAGGAGCCGATGATTATATTTGCAAACCAGTGGATTTACTCGAGCTAGAACTTAGAATGCGCGCACTGTATAAACGCCTTAAGAGCTCTCAAACAAACGACGAAAGCGAAGAGTTTATTGAGTACGCCAACTTTAAATTACACCCTGATAATCGCACGCTGATCACACCCAGCGGCGAAGAGTCACGCCTGACTGAAGCAGAACATAAAGTTTTAATCTGCTTAATTGGTAATGCAGGTAAAGCTACATCAAGAGAAAAGATTTCCGAAGAAATTGGCCAGCCTGATTGGAGTCCAAGCGATCGTACCGTTGATGTATTAATTGGTCGCCTTCGTAAAAAGCTCAGCGATGAAAAAGATCAAAAACGCATTGTCACCGTGCGCGGTAAAGGCTACATGCTTTCAATCTAATTCGTTTTCTAGTACTGCGTTAACTGACTTATTAGTCGTTCAAACGCACGGTAATTTAGCGCTTCTTTTAATTCATTTAAGGTAATTGTTGGCTGGGCTTTTAAGTCGCTTAAAGTTCGGGCCACTTTGATAATACGATGATAAGAACGCGGTGACAGCGCCAGTTTCTCACTGGCTTTAGCCAAAAACTGCAACTCAGCGGCTCCTAGCTCACAATAACGCGCCATTTCTCTATTACTTAACCTGGCATTCACCTTACCCTGCCGATTAAGCTGTATAGCATACGCGCGCTCTACACGCTGGCGCACTTGATCACTGCTTTCTTCTGCTTGGGTGCTCTGCAATTGGCTACTTGTAAGCCGCGGTAACTCTATTTGCAAATCAATCCTATCGATAAATGGCCCAGACACCCGAGATAAGTATCGCAAGACTTGGTCTGGCGTTGCACGTTTATCGGTATGACTCCCTGTCGGACTAGGATTTAATGCGGCGATTAGCTGAAACTGCGATGGGAACTCCATTTGCCTTGCCGCTCGAGATATTGTCACTACACCTGTTTCCATTGGTTCACGCAGTGAGTCGAGAACTTTACGCTCAAATTCAGGTAATTCATCTAAAAACAACACGCCATTGTGTGCCAATGATATTTCACCGGGCTTCGGATTTGATGACCCTCCCACCAGCGCTACCGCAGAGCAAGTGTGGTGTGGATTTCGAAATGGTCGCTCGCGCCAATTTGATAGATCTACCGATTGACCTATAATCGAATATAATGCTGCGGTACTAATGGCTTCTTCGTCAGACATGGTAGGCATAATCGTCGGCATACGCTGTGCGAGCATTGATTTTCCTGTACCAGGGGGGCCAAGAAAAAGTAAGTTATGTCCACCAGCGGCAGCGATTTCTAACACTCTTTTTGCGCCGGGCTGCCCTTTCACATCACTTAGATCAAGTAGCGACTCTCGGTTTGGCTGCTGCTCTGGGTAGTGGATATTCAAAGGCAGAGGTTGTTGATTTAGTAAGTCGTTCCAGACATCTTGTAATGAATAAACCGCTTTTCGTGATACGCCAGAAACTAAACTAGCTAAGTTATCGTTTTCGACAGGTAAAAAGCAACAGCGCCCTTGCTCTTTAGCACCCAACACTGAAGGTAAGATAGCATTCACACCTCTTACTTCACCGTTTAAGGCAAGTTCACCATAAAATTCATAACGATGTATGTCGTTGCAGGTGATCTGTCCAGAAGCGACTAGAATCCCTACTGCTATGGCTAAGTCAAATCGCCCGCCATCTTTTGGTAAATCAGCGGGCGCAAGATTAACGGTTATACGTTGATCAGGAAAGCCAAACTGCGAGTTTTCGAGCGCGCTGCGTACACGGTCTTTGGCTTCTTTTACTGAGGCCTCAGGAAGACCAACAATATGAAACGCTGGCAATCCATTACCTAAATGCACTTCAACAATCACTTCAGGAGCTTGCACGCCAACCTGAGCACGAGAAAAAATTCGGGCTAAAGACACGATCCGATATGTCCCTATAGTTCATCCATGAATACAGTTTAGTCAGGATATTTAAAAACATGCAACGTTAAATGCCACCTCATTGCAGCTAAGCGAAGCATCAGTGTCATTAACATTGCCATAATCATGGCAAGCTCAGTGACTAAACCTAAGGAAATACTTACTGTGTAAACAATACCACCGGCGATACATGTTATCGCATACAGCTCGCCTTTTAACAGCATGGGTATGTTGCCTGCTAATACATCGCGAATGACTCCGCCAAAACATGCCGTGATAACCCCCATAATAATCGAAGTCGTATCTGGCATACCGGCAAGCATTGCTTTTTGAGCCCCCATAACAGCAAAAAACGCGAGTCCAAATGCATCTGCAATCTGTAGTGCACTTAGCGAAATAGAGCGCTGTTTGTTTATTAAACGCGTAGTGATAAATACCGAGAGTAAAATAGCCCAAAAATAGCTTTGATCATGCAGCCAAAAAACAGGAATGTCTAAAATAACGTCGCGGACTGTGCCGCCACCAATTGCAGTAACAGTGGCTAATACGACAACACCAAAGCCATCCATCTTTTTATCATATGCCAGTAGCGTCCCTGAGACCGCAAACACGGCTACGCCAAATAAATCAAACCAATGGTAAAGTTCAGTCATGTTTGTAGCTAAAAAGTAATATTACTGACGTTGTAACATAAACCTTTCTATCTTTTAAGCGAAGATTCATTACTCGCACTAAGCCACTAGCATAGTAAAGAAAAGCAACTGAATACTCAGCTGCCAAAACTCAAAGGAAGGAAAGCTGAACTGTAAGAGGTTAGGATCTCAGTGATGCTTTAACCATAGCTGTTATTGAGCCATGTTTGCCCGTCAAATACTTACACAAGAGATCCTATCAAGGTACAGCCTAAAGCCATACTTTAAGATTAGTTCAGTCAGTTCTGATATGTAAGTAAATTACGACAAAAAGAATGAAAAATAAGCAAAAAACACTTCTTTTAATTTTAATTATAATAATTTATTACTAAAAGCTAATACATATAAATTAAGTTGATTTTTATAAAGCATTTATCAATTTACGGGTGGATATCAAGCTATCAGGAAGGTGTTAGAAGGATTTAACATTAGCAGTTGATGCAAAGCAACTTTTTGCAGGCACAAAAAAACACGCTTTCGCGTGTCTAGTATTACATATTAATTTTTTAATTTCAGTTGGTTGCGGGAGCTGTGAGTTTTGAGGGCGAACCGACGACCTTCGGGTTGTGAGCCTGAATTTCAGACATAAAAAAACACGCTTTTGCGTGTCTAGTATTACATATTAATTTTTAATTTCAGTTGGTTGCGGGAGCTGTGAATTTTGAGGGCGAACCGACGACCTTCGGGCTCTGAACCTGAATTTCAGGCATAAAAAAACACGCTTTCGCGTGCCTATTATATAATTTCAGTTGGTTGCGGGAGCCGGATTTGAACCGACGACCTTCGGGTTATGAGCCCGACGAGCTACCAGGCTGCTCCATCCCGCGCCTGAAATTGTAGATTTATTTAAAGTTGCTTTACATTACAACTTGACTTCCAATTCATAGAATTGGTTGCGGGAGCCGGATTTGAACCGACGACCTTCGGGTTATGAGCCCGACGAGCTACCAGGCTGCTCCATCCCGC
>NZ_CAMZMY010000029.1:0-51884 GCF_947311895.1 Pseudoalteromonas sp. PAR1
AGAGTCCGTATATAAGCCAGCATCTAATCTTTATTTAATAAATACTCCGTTGACAAAAAACGGGGAGTCCATATAAGTTCACCGAGCCGCTTCGCGCTACACAGAGAAAAACAGCATTTAAAAATAATAGTCACAAAGAGGATAAGAAGTGCTGCGCTTTAGAGGAAAAATAAAATACTCTTTTGGTTTATCTCATTCACTTCTCTTTGTGCATCAAAAATAAATTGAACCATAGAGTTCACCGAGGCGCTTCGCGCTACACAGAGATAAACCGTAAATTACGCGGGGTAAACCCGCTGCTACCGGTTCAATTGTTGGGTTTCACTCCGTTCTACCCGACCTACCAGCAAATAGCTCCTTTCCCCTTTACTCTAGAAACTCGCCAACTCATTCCATCCCCTTTAGCTTCACGTGCTCAACCAGATCGGGGAAAAACGCTAAAAACACCGCGTCTAATTGCTGATAATGACGGGCAATATCGTCTGCCGCTCCTTCAAAGTTGTTAGCAAAACGAATACGCTTGGCGATGTTATCAAGGGCTAGGCCGACCCCATCGAGTGTTTCATATTCTTTAAACCAATCATTATTAGTCATACTGGTCACAACTTGCTGCATGCGTGAAGGCATCATGGCTTGGCGCGCATTTAAAAGCCCATAGCTGTGCTGTTTGAATTCAGCTAATGGCTGATCATTAAAGCGATGCCAATGCTGAATAAGAAAGTGATCAAACGCCACATCAATCGCGACACTTGCAAAGCGTTTACGTGCTGGCGAAAAATACTGCTTAGCCTCTTTTACAAGGGGATGTGAGTCGGTAAACCTATCAACCAAATAATGATTTTCAAGGCCATTTTTAACCGCGTCAGGTAACTGCGCTGAATACCGACGCCCACCAAAATCCCCAAGCAGATTACCAAAGTGTGAATCAGCCGTCGGTTGTGCTAAGTAAAGGTGGGCCAAGTAGTTCAACGCATTCTCTAAATTAAGTCATTTTATGCATTGTAAAAGAATACACGTGAAAGGGTCTAGGGGCGCGAGTTAGCAAAATTTTAGAAGCGATTTTATATCGCGTAATTCACTGAATAATCACAAAGAGTGATAAGAGACGCTACGCTTTAGAGGAAAGTAACTAATAGTTTTATTGGGTTACTCATTTACTTCTCATTGTCTTCTCTTTGTGCAAAAGAATATTGAACCACAGAGTACACCGAGGCGCTTCGCGCTACACTGAGAAAAACAGCATTTAAAAATAATATTCACAAAGATGATAAGAGACGCTGCGCTTTAGAGGAAAAAACAAAATACTCTTTTGGTTTATCTCATTCACTTCTCATTCTCTTTTCTTTGTGCAAAAAAATAAATTGAATCACGGAGTGCACCGAGGCGCTTCGCGCTAAACAGAGAAAAACTGTAAATTACGCGGGGTAAACCCGCTGCTACCGGTTCGGCGTAAAAACACCTTCTTCACTTCGAAACTCGTACCTTACCCCTTTCCCCTGTAACTCGCTAACTTGTTGGGCTTCGCTTCGCTCCACCCAACATACAATAAGAGCTATCCTTTACTCCCCAGCAAACTTTAACATTCGCGTTTGGTCGGTAAGTTCAATATCCACCAGCTCATATGGGGCTTTGGCTGCTTTGGTGACCGCAAAAGGCATGGTGAAACTATCATAGCTATCAATCTGTTTTGCTACTTCAACCGTTGCTAGTTTGATGCGTTCACCTTTATCGCCTTTGCCAGTTAAGGTTGCACGAATGGCGTAGCGACCTGAGTCGGTCACTTGCACCGGTACCTTGGCTTGGTATTTATTATTGCCAAGCGCTGTTACTTTGGCTTTATCCATACTGATGGTTTGTGAGCTATGCACAAACGGCATTTTTATAGAGCGTTTTACCGTTTGACCATTCACTTTAGTGTCTACGCTGGCCTCAAGCTCATAGTAACCATTTATTGCACCTAAGGTTTCAAGCGGGTAATTAAATACGGCTTCACCATTTTCGTAACGTACATCTAGCTTTTCGCCATCAGGACTTGAAAGCGTTAACTTCACATCACTATCTTTAAAGCGCTTTTTACCCATACTTAGCTGCATAGCAACACGTTGTTGCTGATCTTTTACTTTAAACTGCGATTTAGCATGTAAAGCATTGCTCGAGCCTTTTTCGATCACATGCAGCAAGTAGGTGTCGTTGTCGTTAAGATCTTGGCTTGTTCTTAACATTGCTTTGCCATTTACCTGACCAAGCTTTAATCCAACGCTGCCATCGCTAAATCCTGCATTTTCCATTTGTTCTTGTGCAACCATAGCTTGCATTGGCATTTGTCTAAAGTTGTCATCACGCACCGACAACTTATCAAGCTTAAGGCCATGGGGCTTAAATACTTCGCCGTTATCAAAGCGTGCTTTTGGCGCAATGCGAATAAAGTTATCAGCTTGGTTTACAAATACTGGCACGCCGCGCTTAAGCTCTTTACCCGAAACTTTCTGCCAATACTCAACGCTGTCTTTCTCTAGTGTTTCAAGTTGAGCGCTCAATGCTGGTTGAACTTGAGGAAACTGATAAACCGTTTGTTCATTAGCCTGTGCTGCGTTGCTTACAAGCATCATTGCAGCAGCGAGTGTGGTTAACTTATTAATCATAGCGGGCTCCTAAATTCGATTTTTAAGCATGTCTGGCAAACCAAAGCAGTTGCGTCGACTTTGCTGATGACTCAAAGGTTCACGGCCTTTAGTTCGTGATTTATCGGTAAACCACACCACCCCAGCTAACGACTGAGAACTGCAATTTAAAAAGCCATCTGAACAACTGTCTAACCAGTTTTGTGTTACTTCAAGGCCCACTTGATTTTGATAACCACCGCAATAGCTGTCGCTATCCCATACCGCTGATTCAACATCACTGCCCACCACGGTCTCGAATCGAGACGGTAAACTTGGGCGGTTCGGTGTGCCATACAACCACTGTGCGTTATACGACGCCATCCAAGATACCTGCTGTTGTTTTACTGCATCGCTGCCGTAACCTAAAAGCCAACCCAAGCTTTGCTCAAACGAATTACCCGCAATAACTGCATCAGCCAACGGCGTACCACCACTTGAAGGAGCCAGAGCAATGGTACGCGTGACTTTGCTAATAATATTTGGATAACGGCTATCCCATGTTGGGTTAGATAAAATCCAACGCACTACATTACCGCCATTAGAATGGGTGATCAGAGTTAAATCAGTGATGTTTTTATTATTGATAAATGTAGTGAGCTGCCCTGCTAAACAGCCAGATGCCGCATCTGCCCACATATACTGATCAAAATCACAATTAATGACCGTGTAATTACTACTGTTTGGTAAACCTTGGCGAACTGTGTCGACAAAACTGCCTGTCCAATAGTCATTATACGCATCGCTTTGCTGGCCTGTACCGTGCACAAATGCGACTCCTTGCGCAGCAAAAGCACTGTGGCTGATACCCGCTGCCAACATTAAAGCTGGCACTAGTGAGAGTGTTTTTATTTTCATGTGTGTTCCTGTTGATTGTAATTATATCTATCAGGTTGGAGGAGTGACCTCCGACCAAAAACATAGACCAAACAGGTACGAAAGCAAGAATAAATTTACAATAATTTAACTTTTGGGTGTTTTTTAAGTACAAATTATTAGGTTTTAGGAGAAAAAGAGGGGGTGAGATGCTAGGTATATAAAAATTGTGTTGTTTACTAAAAGTTGATGTCTATGTTCGTTTATTTTCGCTTACATTCAGTTAAAAAAGCCCATTAAAAATGGGCTTTTTAGTGATGTCTAAGTATTAATATCGTAATTATTTTAAAACTGTGAACTGGTTAGGATTGGCAATCACTGCAGTACCGTCACTGAAGGAAACTGTGACTGGGGTATCGTTGTAGTTATAAATAACATAAGTTATTACACCTGCATTATTAAACGCCATTGCACTAGGGAGGTCAGCAGTTAACGCACCGGTACCTGTAGCAATTTGGCCCAAACTATTTAAAGTGTGGATCCAGTGATAAGTATGAGCTTTAGTTTCTCCCACTTCTGGCTCGTAACTATCAACTGAGTTGTAGTCATCAATAGCGCTGCTTGCATCAGTCATTGCCATCAAGTTCCACCAAATATCTCGCCATTGGCCAGGTATTAACCCTGACGGCAAATTATTTGCCGATTCAGACAAACCAAGATCAACATAGTTATTCATATAATCTTTGTATAAGCCTACATGCATAATAAGCGGATTGGTTGGCAATCCTTGTATTCCTAATATGTGCGCGTAAGCTGCGCTAAACCAAGTAGAGAATACAGCTCCATCACCCCAAATAATCGATGTTGTGATATATGGATAATCATTAGGAAAATTATTTGCTTCATCATTCATTTGAGCAAAGCCATCAATATTATTCCAATACTCCCAGTATGCTGCCGAGGTGGATGCATGCAAATACATTCCTCTTTCAACAAGCTCCTCGTTTTGAGTAATTAATCCATATAGAACAATAGATCCGTACGCATTAGCAGCCTCAGAGGTAGATTCATTGTTGTTACCTCGAACAAAGTTAACGCTACCTGACGCCCATGAAAAACCGTTAGCAGGATCAAAGTTTCTTACATACGGAAACATTTCATCGTTTTTGCCTGCGGCAAAATCTCTGATTAATAATTCGATAATAGGACCAAATTGATCTGCACTACACCATGCTTTATCTACGCGACAAATTTCGGCCGCAGCGCGAATAAAGTAGCCATAATGGAAATGATGATCATTCAATTGTTGATGCGATGAAAATGACTCTTCAAGCGCTAATAACGTATTCCAATCATTATCGTAAACAAAGTACTTCACTTCATCTAACGCATCATTAGTTTCTGCAGTAAACCAATCTTGTAACTCTGCTTTGAGCCAATTACGCATCTCGTTTGCTTGTAATTGCATACCTGCTTGGTCAGCTAATGCAATTAACTCGGCAACTTTGCTGTAGTTTTTACCAGACCAATAAGCATCAGTTCTGGTATTCCACATTGCTTTTTCAATCGTAAAAAACTCATCAAGTAAGGTCACAAAGGTTTGTTCATCCAAACTGTCAGAAAGCGTTGGCAAACTAGGCAGTACCCCAACATAAGGTAACTTATATGAAAACTCGCTGACTTGAGCATACTTAGTAATACCACGAGCTGAGCGCACTGGGTATTGAGTTGCTAGGTTTGCATTTTTCCAATGCAGCGGCTGTAGTCCTACAAGCGTCGAAATAGGCTGGCTATTTGCATCAAAGTAACGGTGAGTAACAGTCACACTGTTATCCCTTCTATCTACCGCGTAATCTATTTCAACTCGGTTAACAACATTTCGGGCTAATGTAGCAAAGGCATTTATTTGCGCTTCAGTAGGTGTTGCATTCAGCACAGGTAACCAGCTTACAGTAATTTCTTTCGCTTCGTTGATTACACCAATACTATTTGAGCTTATATTTTCAAATACCGTTGTACCTTCGCCGCTTATCAAGAAGTTATTGTGATTACCGGCGACATTAGTCCATATGCCCAAATGATTGTCTTTTTGAAAATAAACACCTTTTTCACCCCCATCGGCTCGCAAGCTTTTTATAACAAAGTCACCGTCAAATGCTTTAAGGTAAACATAAGATGATCCGTGAACAAAAGTCGCTTGCATTACCACAAGTTCGTCACTATTTAGCCACTGAATAGTGACACTTGCATCGCTAGAATCACTAACATAAGCGTTTAAATCGCTGTGTATACTATTGGCAATTGCTAAACCGTCAAATACTTCACTGAATGGATCTGGGATTTGATAGCCAAAACTATTACCCGAAGTACGCAACCCAGCCGGAATACCCATCATCCTAAACCCGCGATCAGTAATTCTGGCAGTGATAGGATCTGGCGTAATATAGGCTCCATCATTTGGATCGCCTATTGTCATTTCCCCTAGGAATGAGACTGACCCCCACCACTTATGTGTTGGTGTCGGTTTGGTCGCTGCATCACCAATAACTTGAGGGTAGCGTTTTTTGGGAGTGCCAGTTGGAATACCCGTTAGAGCATCGCATGCATCAATCGCTGGCTCAACAACACCAGCGTTGTAAATCCAGTTACCGTAATCAACGACACAGCGATAACTGTTCGGGTTTATTGCATTTGAAATTGTTCCTAAACCGTAATTTGATATTTGATATTCAAAATCAACTGGTGGTGGCGGAGGCGGTACATCACTGTTCCCTATAAAATGAATATTATCTAACTTAAATACGGTATTAGTGAACTGGCTTGCCCAAATAACAATTCCAGTGTTGACTTGTTGAAGGTTTAAGCCGCGATTTTTTAAATCAGCTACGTCAATAGTAACCGTTTCCCAACCATCTTTACCTTTCTCGCCAATTGGATAGTCACCAGACGTACATGGGTAAAAACAATCTAATTTGAAAGTAATATTGCTATCACCACTGACAACTTGCACATCAAATTTTAATTGCCCTGTTTCAAAAGCAGAAAGATCTACAGCATCTGACGAACCAATAAAGAAACCCGCTAGTTGATTATTATCAGCATGTGAAATCTGTAGTACGTTACCACGCTCGGTATCGTATACCCATTCCCAACTAATACTTGGACAACCCGCACCACCATCTTCATTGCATTCAGCGTAACCTATAGCTGCATCAAACGCATTTAACTTACGGTCCCACTCTTGGCCAACTTCACCACCTCTCAGCACGATTAATTCAAAGACTGGTGCTTCCAACACCGTCACTAACCGCGTTTCTGTCGCCGAATTACCAGCCAAGTCTGATGCAGTATAAGTAATCGTATACTCCCCCGGTTCTGCTAATACTTCACCGCTTATATCAACCGTGACATCACCATCAACTAAATCTAAGGCTGTAGCACCAAGTTCAACATAACTCTGTTCATAGGCTAACGTAATTTCACGATCGCCTAATAATGTAATTACTGGTGATAAAGTATCTGCAACGGTGACTAATCTCGATACTGAAGCACTATTACCAGCTACATCCGAGGCTGAGTACACTAAGGTATAGCTACCGGCAACTTCTTCAACAGTACCATCAACAACAACATCAACGGAACCGTCTTTATCATCAATAGCTGTCGCACCAGGATCAACAAACAAAGTGCCTTGTTCATGGGCAAACTCTGCATCACCCACTAAAGTTATAACGGGTGGCGTAATATCTTCTGGCTCAGGGTCTTCAATATACTGCTCTAAGTAACCATCAAAAAATAGCTTCGATGGTGTGTAAGAAAACTCAAGAAATGTATGTAGTTTTTTTCTCGGTAAAATAACACCTTCTAGCAAAATATAAGGTAAACCACTTTCGGTAATCCCATCTTGGTTTATGACATTATGACTACTTTGAGAGATAACTAACCTTAAGGGTTCAATATATTGATTATTACTTTCATTTTTAATTTTAACGACAACACCTAATGTTTTCTCGCTCTTATTGTAGGTGCGCTTACCTTGGCCAATTTTAATATTGTCATTGATTGCCTCCCAAGCAGCATTTGATGCTGGCAAGTAGCCAACCAACAACATCCCTAACACGAAAGCTGTTTTTGAAAATAATTTCATAATTCAGTTCCTTGATATTCGCGAGCAGCATTTTGAATATGTATTAACTTCCCTACCCAATTGATTTTAATAAAAATTAATGTATGTAAACTCTGCTTCATTATTATTCTCCATAATTACTTATTCCTCTAAATCTCTCGCTTACATTTAATATAGCGTTGCCGGGTTGAGGCTTATCTAAATACAAAACAAAAATGAAAGCGCTTACATTTAAGCATTTTAATTTGTAGCTTAGTTTTTAACCTGTTGCAATGACTACATCAATTAAATGCTTATTTAAATTATGAAAAAACAAAAAATTTACATATTAAACTTTTAAAACAGTACCTTATAAAATTAAAATGAAAAGCAAAAAACATAGCATCAAAAAAACAAAACCAATTACATTTTCTGTATCAAAATAATAAAACTAGTAAAAAGGTTTACAAAGAACAAAGCTATCGAATTCACTAAAAGGATTTATAATGATTAAATAAAAATTAATTTATATGAAAACTAAGAGAGTGAAGACTAAAAATACCCCTTGATTGAAATCGAGCAAAATTTTAAATACATTCTAACTTGCGCTTTATCTATCGTTGCTAGTATTTTTAGCTACTCATCAGCTGCATTCTTAGTATTAATGGTTCTTTGGTCTCATGAATCATTTAAAGATCTGACACCTAGAGTAATTATTTTCTTTTCTGGAACATGTGCATGTATAACACTTGGTGTACTTTTATCTATTGGTAAAACCTGGGTCATAAAAATTTTTAAAGGGCTGGTTATTACAGCGATTTCAATATCACTTTTTACTTTTTTTATAATTTTATCCACTGAACTTTATTCCCAATCTGTTAATGCTTTAAAGTTATCTAGCTTTTTTATTTTGTTTAACTTATTACTAGCGGTGTTATTCTTTAGTAAGCAACTTAAAACTAGCTCCCTCGTTATTAAAAGGTATAAGAGACGTCACAAAAAGAAATTACAGTATATTAAAGAGCAATTGTAAGAATAACTGTAACGAAAAACGTTTTTCCATTCATAGGCACTTGAATCTTAGGAGGGGCTTCTCTTTCACATCCGTTACGCTTTATGCAAAAAAGATTGAACCACAGAGCACACCGAGGCGCTTCGCGCTACACCGAGATTGCAATAATCACAAAGAGGACAAAAGATGCTCTGCTTTAGAGGGAAACATAATTCATTACGACGCACGAAATAAATTTCACGTCATTGGTATCGCGGTTAACCTTGGCGATGTTCAGGCAAAATCTAACATAAAACTTATGACTTAAACCTACAAGCCCCTTTACCCTTTCCCCTTGTAACTTGCTAACTTGTTGGGTTTCAGCATTAAAATGCCTCCTACAACTCGGCATTTTTGCGTGAATACATTTTATGTAAGTTCAGCAGTTTATCTTTCAGGCGCTGGGAATAGGTGACGAAATTTGTCAGTGTACCGGCATCTTTTCTGTTGGTATCAGCAAGTAGCATTAATAACTTACGCTGCGCCTGATTCAGATGCAGTTGCAATAACCTAGCTGCTTTATCTATTTCGTCATTTTTAGGTTGTTCTAAATTCTCGCTGGTATGGGTGAACAAGGTCAGCGTATCACTCGAAAGTTCGCGGATCATAATCAAAATATCGCTTTCTAATTCAATAAATTGTTCATTCATAATCCGCTTGCTTTCAAACAGATCAATGATGGAATCATGAATTTGGAACAAATAATCAAAACGGTTAATTTGCAGCATTAACTCTCGCGACTGCTCTTCGTCATTGATTTTACTAACAATAGTAGTGAAATAAGTGATGTATTCCTTCTCAACAAAACTGACATATTCCAAGCGTTTTTGTGCAGTATCTTGAATACCCTTGTAGTTGGTCTCTAAGCTCAGCGTGACCTGATTGTAGTTTTCTTTTAAGAAGTTAAGCAGTTGTTGGTTACCTGATTCTAACTTATCAACGACATGCTGAAACTCTTCATCTTCTTGGTAGGTGGGCAATTCAAGGCGTTCAAAGTCCATTTTTCCTTCACCAAGCAAAAAATCGACAAAGCGCGTAAAAGGGTTAACAAAAACAATAAAAACTAAACTAGCAACCACATTAAAAATAAAATGAATATTTGCCAGTGCGACAGCGGGATCAAGCGTAATTTCACTTAACTTATCACCAAACAATAAAATGAAAGGCAGAAACAAAAGCACCCCACCAACATTAAACAACAGGTGGCTCAGCGCCGCTTTCTTTGCTGCGATATCCATACCAAACACCGAGATCATTGCAGTTGCTGTGGTACCAATATTCGCCCCCATAATAATGGGTACCGCGTTCTCAAGTCCCAAAATACCTTGCTGAGTAAAAACAATGGCAAGCCCAGTTGTGACCGAACTCGACTGCACCATAGCAGTAAATACACAGCCCACTAAAATCGCCAAAAGCGGGTTTTGCGGCTGCGTTAAAATCTCAATTAATGCAGGATTGTTTTGTAATGGTGCAAGTGATGAAGAAATCAGGTTAAGGCTAAAAAACACAAAACCGAAATAGAAAATCGCCTTACCAAAAATAGAAAAGCGATTGCGAGTCAGCGACAGAAAAAAGCCAATAATAATGATCACAGGAGCAAATACCGTCAGCTTAAAAGCCACCAGCTGAGCCGTTATAGTAGTGCCCACATTTGAACCAAAAATAATACCGACACTATTTTTAAACGTTAACACACCCGCATTAACCAGGCTTATGGTGATCACCGACGTCGCAGAACTCGATTGAATAAAGGCCGTCACCACAGCGCCAATTAGCACCCCAAAAATAGGAATGTTAGTCGCGCGACTTAACGATTTACGAAAGCGCTCGCCAGATATATTCTCGATCTCCCGAGAAAAGTTCTCAAGCCCAAAAATAAAAAGGATAATGGCGGTTAGCCCTGCCATGGCTATATTAAGATTTTCCATTCGCTTATAAAGTGCTGATATTGTTAATCAAGATCGATACAAAAAGTATAGATTTGAGTACCTTATAGCGCAATGATCGAAAACAAAGTAACTGGTTTTAGGGACGAGTTGCGAGGAACGAGATTCGAGTCGTAGGAGGCGTTTTAACGGCGAACAAAAAAGGAGATATTAGATATAAGTCGTTAGAAGTCAGATTAGATTGTGCCTGCGCAAAGTTAAATTGAAATGCTCATCCGTAGGCGTGAAATTTATTTCGCGCGATAAACATAAGAGATTTCAGTCGTAAGCTATCAGTTTAAGAACACATGTTAGCTAGGTGCTAGGTGCATAGTGTCGGTTGTGGGTTGGTAAAGGGGTTAGGAAAAAGAAAGATCTGACCCCATGTTTAGTTACTATTTGCGTAAGCGTATCTATTAAATCCATTTATCCCACCTAATCCACTTAGGTGATCCACAGTTCCAACAGGAGCATTTGAATAGAAACGACCTATGACTGGATCATAGTATCGTGCCTGCATATAAATTAGTACGAACTACGATCCAAACATTTGGTGAAATAATTATTCAAAGTACTCGTAATATTAAACGGTTACCAAGACCTGATTTTCAATAATTGTTTCAACTTCTGAGTAGATATCCAATTCGGTATCAGGTACTTCCAACGATATTAACAAGCTATATCTCACATCATTCTGCCAACGATCCATACCTGTTCTATATTTCCACCAACCACCTACAGGGCAAATTGCAATTGTGTGCATATCAGCCAAATCTTGTGCAGAACCAATCCAGACATCAGAGTGAATGCTTCCTCTTTTTCTCAAAGAGCTACCAAATGTCCATCCACTGTTATCGCCTTCAGGACGATCATAGTCATCATCTACCATTAAGGCGTTTATTTGTGCTTTAAAGTTATCAATATGCTGTCCCGGCTTGATTACCTCAAACCGCAATGCATGAGATTGATAGCTATACCTCTTTTTGAAGCCCCTTCTACTTGGGTTTGGTTCAATAAAATAAGATAACGTTACCTTAAGTTTTACATCTAATTCAGTTGGCAATGCTCTCAGTACATCAGAAGGCCAAGGCAATTGATACAATTGCATTTGGTTAAGCTTTGGATCATCTGAAGGTGATGCTCCCTGTTTCTTTATGAATGGCCTGATAGTATTTTCAGAAACCATTGTGAATTCATTTTTTATACTATGCATGGCTCGTTCAAGATTTGGAACCCCATAACCAACGGCTCTTAACATAGTCTCTTTGGCTACTTTAGTTGAATGTTCAGCTTGTAAAACACCATATCTTTCATACATTTTGGTGGTCCAACGGGCTGAGTGAACTAGCAATCCTCGGATCGTTTCGGGCCACAATGACGGGTACTGAGCCATTAACTGAGCAGCATAATTTGACACAAGAGCAGTTGCAGCACTTGAGTCTTTGTTGGTCTCAAATAATTGAATAGTGGATCGTCCTGAAGTGGTTAGCAGCGAGACACAATCAGCATCACTCACCTCAGTAGCATCTGGTGAAATTAGACGATTACCTCCTTCTGCGACTATCTCTGGCTTATATGGAGCTTGCCTTATCCATCCCCAGTTTCTAGATGTCCTTGCCGCAGGGCTTAAGTCTCCAGACTCAGCTAACGCTGACCAACCTTCAAAGCCTTCTTCATCAACTGTCGTTCTTTCGGTATAAGCCCCAACAGTTAAAGCATTCCATGATTGAGCAGGATCTTCTATTTGGCTCAATTCTGCTTGCATCCAATGATCAGTTAGCTCATTAACTTCACGGTTATTACCAGTTGAAATCACAAATAATCGACTCAAATCTTCATCTAGGTTGAAAGCGGCATCATCTATTTGTGCCGACCAAGATGAAGGTTGGCCACCTAAATATTCTGGTTCGGTTGTTATAGCTAAAGAGTATACTCTTTTAAAATTTGGTCTGTGAATTTCCAGCTTAGATAAAGTACCCAGAGTAATATCACCATAGAGTTTAGGATCGTTAGCTCCTCTAGGTGGCAATATTCGTGCAGACTCTAGTACAAATGAACTTTCGATTGACTCATTCGACAACGCTACTTCCAGTAAATCGCCATATGCAGCGATACCTGCTTGTAATGAACCATGTGGCTGAAAAGGAATTCCAGCACCATACACATCGTACTTTGCCCATTCTGGTTTCCATGTTTCAGAAAAATCGCTATTACAAAATGGCTGCAAAAGTGGATTATCGTAATTTATACCTGAATCTAAAATCAACACTGACGTTTCAGTGTCAGGTGAGACCGAAACTCGACCAATAATATCTGCTGCCCATTCCAATTGTTCGTGAGAATCACTATCAATAATTGGATTGGGAACTTCCTTCGCTTTACGCAATTCTTTCAGGTTAGAAATTAAATCAATTGCACTCTCTAATTGATTGATGCTTGCGTACACAAGAAAAACTGAGGTATCAAAAAAAGTTTGTGACGTATCCGAAAATTGAATTTCTAATCGTTGAGCTAACCCTTGTTTTATATCACTTTCTTGCTGCTCATTTACTTTCTTTAGCCAAAGCTCCCACCATATCTTGCGCTCCCTATTGTCGGGATAAGATTCTGGATTATCTGTCCAAAAAGAATGTAAATTAGCTAACTTTACACTGCTAATGCTATCTATAAAGTTATGGTTTCTTGGTGCATTTTCATTGAGATTTTTATTGAACTTAACCTTACTATCATCTAGGTATTCGTTAATTTTACGTTGGAAGGTTTTTCTTCTTGCTTCAGGAATGAAAACTAAGGCGCTTTCGATATCATCATGCTTTGTTAATTTACATAGATGAAAATCACGATTATCAATACTATCGAATGGTAATGGAATGTTTTCGAACCCTATAAGCTCGACATATATACCTAATTCATCCGTTATAGGTTCAGATCTAGCAGCAACTCTCTCTGCGTGTTGCTGAATTGCTCTGCTATATTCACCACTAAGAGTACTAGCTTGTTGCTGTCTGTTTCTAAGTGGTACTGGTGCGGTTCTTAGGCTGTTTTTAGATTTATAATCTTCGTTGGAATAAAAACCTTCCAACTGAATATGGCGCTTCCTTTCTGTCATCAATTACTCCTATGATGTAAACAGCGCTTTTCCTGTTTTTCTTCTTTCAAATGCTTCAAATAATATTTCTTGGGTTAGTACCGCATCATTGTGTAATACTGCTTCTTTCGCTGCATCATCACATGCTCTAGTGACTTCGGCAGAGCTTAATCCAGTTGCTACTTCAGCTATTTGTGACAATTTTAAGCTATCTAATTCAAACAAACTTAAACTTTGGACAATCAGTTTCTCAACTTGCATAGAGTCTGGTTTTGAGAAGTTTATGAAGTGATCAAACCTACGATGAAGCGCTTTATCCAAAAGTTCAGGGTGGTTTGTGGCAGCGATTATTATACTGTCGGATGAATCCTGCTCTACAAACATTAAGAATGAATTCAGCACTCTTCGAATTTCGCCAACATCATTAGAGGCATTTCTTTGCGCACCTATCGCATCAAACTCATCAAATAAATATACTGCTCTAGTTTGGCTTATATGATCAAAAATAGCTCTCAGTTTAGTGGCAGTTTCACCCATAAAGCGAGTAATTAATGAATCTAAAACGATAGTATAAATTGGTAGCTTTAATTCGGTCGCTAGCATGGAAGCCGACATAGTTTTCCCCGTTCCGGGAGGACCAACAAACATTAATTTTCTGCTAGCTGTTAACCCAAACTTACTCAACTTATCTTTCTGTCTTTGTTCTACAATGATTTTTTCAAATCTTGAGCTTATCTCTTCGGGAAGAACTAGATCATTTAACCTTACAGACTGAGGTTTATATTCAAGTAACCCCTGCAATTCACCAACGTTAACCTTTTTTAAAGGTACAGGCTGATTATCAATCGAGCGAATATTATTTGACTGCGATTTTTCTACTATTTTTTTAATGTCGTCAGCTAATTTAACGTGCCCCTTTCGAGCTTCCTTGGAGGCCAATTGAAGAGCAACGGAGTAAAAGCGACTATCATCACGTTCTACATGACTTTTCAATAAAGCTTTAATTTGTTCTGCCGTAGCCATGATCTAAAATTCCATAAAATAAACGCTAATTAGCTTACTCTTGTTAAACCTAAATGCAATTCAGACTGTTTAGGGATTAACCCCAGAAATTCGCAAACAAGATTCTTAACACAAGTTGTATCAATCAATAGTCCTTCTGCTTTTTTTTCCAAAGAATCAGCAAAAAGACACTTATTACTTTCAAAGTTCAAATAAATCAGCTCTTGAGAGCTCATTATTCGAGGGCTTCGGATTGTATCATAAATACTTTTCGATATATCAGATAACTTAGATACTGGTATCCCAAACTTATCTTCGATATGTTTAATAGTTGCAAAATACATCAAATCGCCAGTATCAAACTTTCTAGCAGATCTTTCCTGAGTATTTTGACTACAGTATGGCTGCAAAGTATCTGTCCACATTCTCAAATGGTGGCGTTTTATAGTAAGTGCAGAACATATATCTTTTGTTTTTAATACAATCAAAACGGCTTGCGATCTTTTCATCAAAACTGCGACAAAATTAGCACAGTTTTGATGGATTTTCTATATAATCAGTTTGACAACTATGCGAAGTATGCTGGATATGAACACATAGGGTCAGGTCTTGCTTTTTGACTTTTCTCTAACTTCTTCGCGCGAAATAAATTTCACGCCTACTGGATCGAGGTTAACCACAGCAATATTCAGGCACGTCTAACTTCAAACTTATAGCTTAAAGCTCCTTTACTCTTTCCCCTAGCAACTCGCTAACTAGTATTTTTAATCTGACTTCTAACAACTGATATCTAATAACTCTTTTTTCGGGGTAAAAACGCCTCCTACAACTCGAAACTCGTTCCTCGTAACTTTCCCCTTTCCCCTCGCTAACTTACTAACTTGTATTTTTAATCTGACAGCTGACGGCTGAAAGCTGATAGCTTTTCTCCAACAAAAAAGCCGTTACATTGCTGCAACGGCTTTTTGGCATTTGAATTTAATCATGATCAGGTTTATTTAAGTTTGGGAAAATGCCCCCTCAAAAGACCTATTTTCCGTCGTCAAATTTTAATTTATAGATTGGGAATCTTTTTGTTAAAAATGAACTATTAAATGTTAGCCATAATTAAAGTTTGGGAATTTAAAAAACAACTTAATTTACAACAAGTTACAGTAATTTAGAGTTTATAATAATTCAGCAATCTCAATTACAGCTTTATTTGGAGCACCCTTATCATCTATTTATTCACATAAAGCGTCTGACCACAACAAAGAACTTTTTGGCTAAGGTCGAAAATTTTGTTAGGGAACTTTAAACAAAACACTATTTTTCAAGTAATTTACATACTAACTATGTATTAATTCTTAACATTTTGTTTTAATCTGTATAGAAATCTATTTGAGCACGGAGGCGAAAAGATAATGAAGTTCTTAATGTCCCTCCTTTTTTACACTCTAAAACTCTATAAAAAGTAGAATTGAGTGTTGTTTACCCCTTAATCTTAAAAATTACAAGGTTAGTAGATAAATGAAAATTTCACTCCAATTATTAACATCTTTTGCCATTATTGCTGTAATTGGTGGCTGTAACACAGTTGCTGATAAAAGTTCTAATACAAGTGTTTCAAACCTTCCTAACTGGGTCTTAAACCCTAATGTTACTGACGGTATCGCTGCTACTGACTGCGTTAAGTTTTCTGGCAACTTATCTGTTGATAAAAAATTAGCAACAGCTAATAGTAGATTGGCGCTAGCACAACAGATTGAAACACGAGTTGAGGGCCTTGAAAAAACATATAGCGAACGTATTGATTCAAATGATGACACAACTGTGGGCACTACTTTTAGCTCAGTTTCAAAACAGTTAACAAAACAAAAGCTACAAGGATCAAGGTTAATTAAATCAGATATCATAAACATATCTGGTAAAGATCATTTTTGTGTTATGACTGCCTTAGAGCCTAATCAAACAAAATCTTTATTTGATGACATACTCAAACAAAGTAAAAGATTGGTAAATCCTGCAGATGAAAAGTTTTTGTATCAAGAGTTTAAAGCAGATAAAGCTGAAAAAAACTTAGATGAAGAAATAAAAAAACTTACTAATTAATTACATGATTGGTTGGAGAGCTTCACTTTAAAAAGTGAAGCTTCGTTTTTATAGATAAAATTAGTTTTGACATGACAGAAAATAATAATCAAGAAAACCAAAGATCAATGTGGAAAAAAATACAAAGCTCAATTTTAATGATAGCTGCGATCTTGATTTCTATAGGGCAATGGGGGGACACAAAAGATGTTCTTCTAAGTGCATACACAGCCTCTATTAAAAACTTCACACACAAGATTCAATATAAGCAAATAGACAAAGTCAATATTGGGAATGGATTAGCCTATACAAAGTCTTTTTTTGGAGAACCTAATGCAATAAAAAGATCACAAACAAACCCTGATGTTGAGTTCTACTATTACATAAAAGACAAGTTTATTTTTACGATAATTACTTCTGACAAGCGCGTAAATGGTTATTCGGTACTATCACGCATTACAGATTTTTCTCCTGAGGTTCCTTTCTCAGCCCCGCTTGGTAAATCAACTATATTGGATGAGGCATCAGGTGAATTTGAATACAGCTTCGATACTGGTAACTTAATTTACTACCTAGAGTCTCAAAACCTTGGCAAGGATAAAATGTTTCTTTCTTTATCCAAAGGTTTCATTGAATATGCAGCAATACCTAGTTCAATCAACAGTCCAGATAATTACTTAGCTTCAGTAAAAATAGCTCTTAATGAGATTGATTCTCTACTTATCTATTCAGATACCAACAAGGACCTAGCAAAAGAGATTAATTCATTAAGAGGAAAAATAAAGCCTAATTATTATGCAGTTAGTGAACTGAATCATAAAATTGTAGCTGAGTCACTACTTACTCGTTTCGAATACCAAACATTTACAAAAAGCTGAACAAGGGGTTTTTATGTATTCATTCAAACTTAAAACATATTTATCAATCTTCAGCGTCTTAATGCTAAATGTAACTTGTGCTTTTGCGCAAAACTCAAGTGATCCATTTGACGAGTTAGGGAGAGAAATGGCCTCTTTAGAAAAGGAAGGCAGTGCTGAAGAGCTTAAAGAGTTTAATGAATGGAAAGAGCGCTACTTATCAGAATATCAAGATTTTAGGCAGAAGCACTTTAAAAAGCTTGATGACATACGTGATAAGCTTATCAATACTTGGGGAGAAACAGATTCACAACGGGCAAGCATGTCAACATACTACAGCCCTGACAATCAGGTAAAAACTAGTATAGATTTTGAGAATGATGTAATGAGTATCAGTATTTTACATGATGTAAAAGAGAACGTTACAACTAGTAAAGTTAATGATGCATTAAAAAGTACATTGTCAGCTAATCAGGAATTAAGTAATGATATTGAAAATAGAACATTTGAAGAGTTAACAAAAAAAATTGCAAACACAACCCCTACCCAAAAGCCTATTGAGGTTGTTGCGAAACCAGATAACCTTTTCAATAAGGAAATCGATAAAATAAAAGCTCAAGCTATTGCTTCACGTCACCAAGTTGAAAAAATTCATGATATGTCATTATACAACGCATCGTCAGAACTTGTGGCTAGCGATAATCCTCGCTTAGATAAAAGTTTTAAAGCTGAATTTATGCGAATCGAAAAAGAAAAAGAGCAACGCATTAAAGCACTACAAGAGACTCAGAAAAAGGCCAGTACAGTAAAACAAAGAGAGTTACTAAAGAGTAAAAGAGTAACAACTTATACCGTGCCACTTACCCATAAAAGCTTTATGAAAAAAGCAGCACCATTTAAGGGGGTAGTCAACCAGCATAGCCAACGTTGGCAATTACCAAATAGTATTCTTTTTTCTGTAATTCATACCGAAAGCCACTTTAATACTAAAGCGCAATCCCCTATCCCTGCTTATGGCTTAATGCAAATTGTTCCTTTAAGTGCAGGGCTTGATGTGAATCGTTTTTTACATAAGAAAAATAATATTATGAGCAAGCAGTATTTATTCAATGCAGAAAATAATATTGAGACTGGGGTAGCGTATATGCACCTCTTAAACTCACGATACTTAGCTAAAATTATTAACAAACAAAGTAGGCTTTATTGCATGATTGCGGCATACAATACTGGAGCCGGGAACGTAGCTAAAACTTTTAATTATGATAACTCAAGAAATATCACCAAAGCTTCAACCATAATAAACTCTATGACTCCTGAGCAGGTATATAACAAACTAATTTCAGACTTACCTTATGAAGAGACAAGGAAATACTTACAAAAAGTTATAGAACGTCAAGCTATTTATAAATCTATGGACCAAATTTAATATTTTATACAAAGAAGTTTACAGTCTTGTTAGCAAATATAATGTTAATTAGAAACTCAACATAAAAATGGAAAAATGATGCTAAACATAAAAAAAACACTCTCAAGTTCAATATTCTTTTTTGGCGTGTTAGCAGCACTTAGTGGATGTGCTTCAAAAATAGAAGTTGACTCGACTATGAACATGCCAAGTAAGTCAGGTCTCGCTCTTGAGCATATTGATATCGTTGGTTTTAAAGGTGACAAGTATAATATCAAAGGAAACGCTCTTTCTGCCAAAGTAAAGTCTAAATTGATGAGTCATGGGTATGTAAATGTTCATGCAAACTCACCCTATATACTTATTGGCGAAATATCACCATCACGTGTAGAGCGTAATTCGTGGAGTGAAAAGCATGAAGGTAAGAAAGAAACTTGGTACAGCTATCATGCATCTGTAAAACAAACGTTAACGTTAACTTACTATGTTGCTTATGGCCAACAAACACTAAACAGCAACTCTAAAACATTCACTTATAGTAAAGAAAAGAGTTCAAACGAAAACAGAAGCAAAGCAAAGGAAAAGCTACGTACTGACTCAGAGGTTGCTGACATTTTGATAGAAAAGGCAGCTGATTATGTGGTTAAGCAAATTTCGCCGTACCGTTCAATAGTAAAACTCAACTACCTAAGTGGTGAGGACGAAAATATTGATTTAGGTATTGAATATGTCAAAAAAGACAGGCTAAAACAAGCGTTTAGTATCTTTGATCAAGTCGCTCAAAATAGTAACTCAGTTGAAGATCAGGCGATTGCTCTGCACAATCAAGGGTTAGTAAAATTGATGCAAGGTAATTACACAGAAGCCTACAATCTGATGACAAAAGCGAACCTTATTGATCCTAGAAATTTTGATATTCTTGATTCAATAAAAGAAGTGGAAGATTACAAAGTATTGAACGATGCCCATAAAAAACAAAGAGGCTTAAAATGAGATCTATACTGTTATTAATGATCGCTTCTTTAACAGGTTGCGCTAGTAGCGAGAAAAATCCATACGATTTAGTTATTCCAAAAGCTAATAGTGAAGTTATTGAATATCAACCAAATGAACAGTCACGAGGAAGCTTTACAATCCATTACAAAAAAGACCGTAATGACAACCCTATTACAAAAACCATTAATAGATCAACTACGGTTATGGGTAATGATAGTGAATCCTTAAAAAGCTTGCGAGAACGAGCTAAGAAAGAAATAGTTCAACTAGCAACAGAAGAGGTCAACGGCGTTGTAATCTCCTCATCATCAGAAATCGACACTGTTGCTATCAGTGTGGATTCAAACAGCAACACACTTTACTCTAGACAAGATTTCACTGAAAAAGCAGTTTCTCAAACTGCTGGGATTGCAAGAATTAAAGATTTACAATGTCAAACCCTAGCTACACAAGGAAGTAGTTTATTAGTGAAGTGTAACGCCGACGTCATAGTGCCGCTAATTGAAAGCATTGATATTAAGCAGGATTAATTTGAGTTAATTGCGGTTGAGGCTATATACATACACCAAACAGATGTCACGTATAATCTAAAATTACAGAGCCCTGCTTTCACAGGGCTTATACGATAACAAGATACCCTTATAAATCGTCTATATTAACTTCTATTTCTTCTTGATCTACCCTTTGAGAAACAATGTTTGCTAACTCGTAATCTTCGATTAATTGAGTAAGCATAACAAGCTCCTCTCCTTTAGGAATGTTAGGTTCAGCAACGTCCCAAAGCTCATCTACACGCTTGAGTGCTTTTTCTAAGTCTTGTTTTGAGTTGATTGATTTTATCGATGTGATAGCCATAATGCACCCAATTTCGGAAAGATCAGAATAAATTACTCAAAATCTTCGGGGTTAAGTTCTTCTACACGACATAAATAGCCATGAGCTTTAATTTGTTCATCATTTAAAGATTGATCTGAAAACTTTTCAAGCTTAATCGAGCGTTTATCTTTCATAAGTGTACATAGCAGAATATCGCCAACCTCAATTCCTAATGCTTCACAGTATTCATCAGCAAGTGGGATTTCGAAATTCTTACCTATTAGTATCCATTTTTCTGGCACCTAAAGTTAAATCGACTATTAAGCTGTATAGCTGTATTTTAGTTTATTAACTGTTTGCTTTATCAATTCGCGGCCGCGAATAGAGTTCATATAACGGCGCGGAGGCTCGCCATTAAATAGCAAAATAGGAGTATCTAGCCAGCAGTTGAAATTCTCAATATTACCAAAATACTTAACACCAAACTGCCCAAGCTTTGCAATGTCTAGGACGTTGTCACTCAGTTGCTTATTGAGCCTTTTTGACTTATGTCGTATCAACATGCCTGATGTTGTGTTTAGGCTCTGAGCGATAACTTCTACGCTCCAGTTCAACGAGTCAGCAAGTGAACACACACCGGCTTTTGTAACACCTGTATTCGTAAAATTTATTTCGGCAAGAGGGTTTGAAAACGTTGTTAGCTCACCTTGAGTGACGACAGATAAGAAGTCGCATTTACTTGTGTTACTAGCTTGAAACTCAGCCATATTCCGCTCACTCATTTGATGTCTACTATTAACTTTAGTGAGCCGCACTCATAACTTCAAGTCTCATCACCAGCCATTCATTCAAGTCGTATAACTGACTGCTCAAAATCTAACATTGATAAGTGCTTACGAATAAACGCCATGTCTTTTTGTCTTATATAGAGCTCAGTATCTAGACCAGCCGAATACCCTTTCATTCGCACACTTTGCTGCGTTAATTGAATTTCTCCATAATAAAACCTTGAATTGATTTGACGACTCACGTTGTAAAGCGATGAATTACGGCCATTGAGCGCAGCCCCATAATGTATGACTGCCAACAGGTCTTCACGTGTAATTTTATCGAGATGAAGCTCTAAGCCGGGCGTCGTGTATCTTTTTAACCTGATCATCATTTCATGAAAGAGATGCATACCTAGACCTGCACTTTCACCGCGCACTAAATCGATAGGCTTTACATACCATGATGCCCTATTACGGTATGCTTTTATCTGAATACATAGCTGCGGCTGGGGAGTTGAAAAGCTCAGTACTTTAAACGCACTCTTTTTCAATTCATCCTTAAAGTGATACCCAAACTTTAAATCAGACTGATAGCTAAGCTTTAATTCAAAAGCCGTGTTACTTTCTTTGGGTATGATGTAAATCTCACCCCACCATGAAATCAAAATATTACAACCAGCAGCTTTAAACTCTTTAAATAGCTGCTTTAAAACGTTTAAGCACTCAGCCCATTCTTCATTTTTAACATCGACACCTGCTCTCCCTCTTGCATGATAACTTAAGATAATGCGACGTTTTCTGGCTTTTTTAAGCTGTGATAAAAGGGCCTGTATATTCATGGTGCCGCCATCAGACTCAGGTAAAAAGAAGCATCACGTTTGCCGACCTTACCTGCTTTTGTGATACCTGCTCCTCTAAAACAGATACGCCCAGCATGGTAGTAGCATCCCTCAAACCGCAGAGTCGTCACTATGCCTTTGTCACTCTCAGCATATGAAATAAAATCACCAAAGCCGACATTAAACGCTTTATATATAATGCGCTGTAGCAACTGCTCAATTTCAAGTTCAAGCGCTTGAACCTGCGCATCAAGTTGGTTCGACTCTTCAATAACTTTAGTCAGTGTACTATCAGCATCAAGCGACAACGTATTTACACATGATTCGTCGAGGTTTTTTAACGGCTCCTTGACCTCTTCTAGCTTCCAGTATAACTCTGACAGTTCTTCGTATCGCTCAGTTTTACTTTCAAGCTCTTTTATCAGTGATAGAACAAACGGCAAGTATTGAGTATTACGAGAAAGCGATACAACTTCTGTGTCATCTAATATCACTTCCTCAATATCTACATATGGAGTGATAAAGTGCGCCTCGACTTGTGGCGACATAGTCCCTGAAAAAGCAATTTTCCTTGTCGTTATATGAAGGAATGAGTCGACACCGTAGTGAAACCGCTCATGTAAATCATAAAACCAGTTCACTATCGTTGTTTTTACTACAACTTCTTGTAAATTATGCTCAAGTAGCAGTTGCCGATTTTTTAACACGCACTCTTTAAAAGCCTGTGTATACTCAACTAACGCATAACTCGGCAGAGTTAAACGATGAACAGGCTCACTCTCGTGCTCTTTAAACTGATCAACATCGAAGCAAATCACTTGATGACTCATCCATATACCTCCGTCAGTGCTAGTTTTAGCGTCTTTTTAAGCTTTAACGTATTCAATAAAAAGACCAACTCATCTTGATAAAACACAACAAAACCACCTCTCAATCGCTCTTAAAATAAAACTTTTTGAATGAGTTCAACCACGACTTATCGTGCTTAAATAACCACATATATTCCTTGTCAGCACTGCGGCGTAACAATGTTATCGTAGGCGTTTTTAGTGTATACAATGTTGCAATGAGTGCACGTCTTGCTTGTTGACGATGACGATAAAAACGAATGCGACGCCGAAGCTCTTTAATGATTGGTTGGCCGCTCAAGACTTGCTCGACATCACCTTTTTTTAAGTTAAATTTATTCGCAATATCAGCAACGTGTCGGCCGATTATGAGCTGAATAGTGATACCTCGGCGAATAGAGTCACTGACTTTTCGTTCTTGTTCTTTTAATGAAATGCTATGTTTTCTGGCTATATTTCTTACTGTTGCAGCACTAACGTCAGCCACCTGAATAATTTGTCGAAGCGAGAGGCCCTGCCTTAATAGCATTAGAGCGGTACTTTGCCTCAGCGCATCTATTTCAGATTGAGGTGTAATTGGCTCAGCATGAACCACTTTCAATGGCTCTTTTTGTGTATAAGCCTCAATAAAGTCATCAACATGCTCAAACAAAAATGTGCATATCAATAAATGCTTTAATGGGTGGTGGCTTGCTTCATCATTGTAGAAAATGCTTGCGGGGAAAGCATACTCTGCGTCGTTTTGTAATAGCTTAAAAACGGCATCATGGCTCATGTACTCATCAAAATACACTCTCATTTGCTCACGCCACAAGCTGTGACGCACAAAACGCGTGGTAGCCAATTCTCGGTTGATTAGTCTCATCGCATACGTTTGTTTTAAGCGGACTGGATCAAAATGATTTGCTTGACTGAAAGCGTAATTAAACGATGCGAGTTTATGCTCAAGCGTTGATATAGCAAATGAGGGCTCGCAGCCTATCAACGGGAAAAGAAGCCGCTTTCGTTGCTTGGGTATAGAGACAAGCCGGCAGTGGTGCCTGTAACAACTGTTGGTTAACGGTAATTGATGCGCTCTAAGCCAATAAGTTTCGCCAAATTTCGCTTCTTGCTCTTTAGCGCACAGAGGGCAAAACTGATGAACATCGTGACATGAAATGCGATTAGCTAACAGCCCCAGGATTTTAAATGCATCAAGACTGTTTTCTTTTAGCAACAGTGCTCTAGCTTGCGCTCTGACGCTTTCTGTTGAGAATAATGTGTAGTATTGAAATAACGAATGCTTATCGAGAAGCTCATCGTGAGAGCAGCCACTGACCAAAGATAGACGATTAATAAAAGAAGGTAAGATTGAATCTAACTGAATATTTTTATTATCAAATACATTCAGCATGGACTGAGATATCGATGATGACACATCATTCAGCACTAATCGCGATGCGATGCTATAGATAGTTTCATTATTGTAAATGCGAGGATATATTTGCTTCATTCGCATCATCAACCTCTGCTTATATACCCGTTAGTTAAGCGGCATTGTCATTTATCAAATCAGTTATCTCAATCGGAGAAACAACCTGCGGTACTGGCTCTGTCACGTTTGAGCTGGCGAGTGAGTACTGCATTGATAAATCAAACTCATCTTGCTTTAAAAACAGGTCTATCAGCATCAAGTAAATCATTGGATGAAAGTGTTTAGCAGGGTCTAAAAACCCCATCAGGCCAACAACAGAATTCAATGGATACAGCCCTGAAGCCAAAGGTCCCCAGCTAAAATAAAGCATGAAATGCGAGCGATTAAAGCGTTTAGCTAGTCGATTTTGAACGTACTGAACTCGCTGCACGTGATAAGGATTCTTTCTGTCATAAGAAAAGATGCATATTTTTTGATGTATCAAATTCAACGCTCTAACCTTGCGCTCTGACTGCGGTATTTCTTTCAGTGCATCAACCCAGCTAGATAAAACAACCTCTGTTTTTATATCGCTCGGAGAAGCGGCCACAGACTCAGTCCCTAAGGGCGGCAGAGAAAAATGATAAGGGTCACTTTTTTCAAGCAGCACATTGTGTTTTCGACAAACACGCTTGTAAAAGCACTGATGGGCGACATGAAAATATGTTGTACCGAACTTTTCATCGTCTTCGCGCGCGCACTCGGGACAGTAACGCCAAGACACATCTTGTGATACGTTCAGTGCGTTATGAAACTTGAAGCCAGATAGCTTGTTCAGCATGCTTTCGACAGAGCTATCTTTAAAAACTGATTCATCTAAAAACAGACTGTAATCAGTGATGTTTGTATACTTTTCAATGAAACGTGCGAGTGAATATTTTGACGAAAATGACTCTGCGAGCATTGAAAATGTTGGCTGCCACAGGCGCCTTGGCGAGTCTAATTTTGAGTTATATTCTGACTTCATCATCGTTTCAAATTTTGTAAATCGCGTCATTTGAAAGTAGCGATACATTATGCTCGCAGCGTGCTCGCCGGGCAGCGGCATAGGCGGCTGATAAATCATGACTCATCTCGCTTTTCATAACTTGCCACAATTGAATCAGCATCAATGACTTCGTCGCCTTCATCAATTCGCTCAACTGCACTTGCCGGCTTCAAATGATGCGCGCTCGTTCGCTTTCGCTTGGCCTTAGGTGTGTATGCTTCAGCTTCATCATAGAACTCATCTACACCTGTAGTAGAAGATGCACCCGCTTTTTTTATACTTTTATCTTGTGATAATGAAACACGATAACTTTTTCGAAGATTAGAAAGTGGAGCGTGCCACGTCTCCATCCTAGCTTCATAAACTTGCTTAAGTAATTTTAAACAATTAACGTGCACGCCTTTTTTCGTGAGCGCGTGGTAGTTACGAATGAACGCACTTGAAAGCGCTGAGATTGCATCAGTCACACCCGCGCACAAAACAAGCAATTGCAACTTAAATTCATCACTGTAAACATCAGTACCTTTGAACAGGGAGGGTTGATAATACGCTGAAAATAGTTCATTAAAATGTGGCGAGTCGATGCGCCACTGATTAACTTTAATATGTGCAACAGAGCTTAAGCGACGTACAGTTTGCAACTTAGTTGCTTTTGTAAGTGTTTCACTTTCATTTATTTTAAATGTAGACAATGCATCTTCAGTGGTCGAGATAACAATCGGCACCCCCATTTTATTAAACAAGGTTTCTATTTCAGGCAGCGTTGGCGCATCCTTAAAATTCGTCGAGGGGTTCAACACAAACTGTGCTTCATCAATATGTATTAAGCCAATATTGTAAACCACAGCGGCTACTTGCATTGCGTGAAAAAGCTGATCGACTGAGTCCTTTTCTTTGATAAATGTCTTCTTAAATTTTGGGCCATCCTCAATATCAAGTACACGGACTAATTCATTAAAAAAATTATGAGCGAGTGCTTTTCGACTTCGTGATGCTTGCATATCAAATGACATCCAGACGATTTGCTTGGTGTTAAACACTTGGCCTTGGTATTCAGAGTGCTCAATAACTTGCGGAAATGTACTTAAAACACGACGAATTGATACTGTCTTGCCAATGCCAGCCTTGCCACTTACTAAGATACTAGGCGCTGTGGCAACATACTCCGCAGGCTGCTGCACGTTAAACTTACCCCGCGCTTTCAAACGTTCACTCACTGTATTGACAAGGCGACGCTGATCCGCGGCTAATGGGTTACGATTTAGGTAACCTTTTCGTATTTCTGTGAATACATTTTCATATATTTGGTATGACGAAACCGTTGGAATATGCACGAGTTTCAAGTCTTTAATGCACTCCGTCGCATCAATCGCTGATAATTCATCAAAAAATGAAGGCAAGGGCTTTAGCACTCGCATTAGTTCAATAAGCTCACTTTCGCTTAGCTCAGACGGTAGCGCCTCCACCAACGGATTTCCTTGGTATTTGGGAAGCCTTTGAGCTTGATAATTCGCTTTAACTCTTGTTGCGTTCATCATTAGCAATTCTCACTCTTTGTTTCTACATTACCCATTAATAGACACCCTCATAATCATCATCGTTCAAACCTGTATACTGAGTAGTTTGCTCAGCATCTTTAAGCTGCATAAGCGCTTTTTGCTTTTCTGCTTTTTGTCTTTGTTCATCTTCAATCATGATTGCTTTGCGTTCAGCAATGCCGCTTTGTATTGTTTTTTGCGTATTCGGCGGCGCATCTTTGAAGTCGTTTTTAAGACGATATTCTTGAACTTGCTCGATTTCATGCTCAAAGTTGACGAGTGCATTTTCTTTTTTGTACTCAAGTACTTTTCGATGACTTTTAATTTCATCGAGTCTGAACTGAGCTTGCTGCGCCGTCATTCCTATGAAAGATTCATACTCACCTTTTAGCGCCAGTGGCTGAAGCTCACCGCTGTCATCTTTAAAGTAAATCACGTCGACTGAGCCACCAAAACTGATAACATCAACTTTAAAATGCCCACCAACTGCTTTAGTAAACCAGCCCTGCGCTTCTGCCCAACTGCTGTGATAGCCGAGCCCATTGAGCTTCACTTCAGTTCTCGCCACTGTTGCAGACTGCTTTGGCATAAGTGAGTACATCAATTCCGGAAGCCGCTTTTGTGACATTTTTGGGCGACCTAAAAATTCATCATTCATTAGATGCGACCACATCGCTGAAGGGGTTGGTGTAACGTCATCAGTTGACATTTCTGCGGATAATAGACGCTCGCGAGCATGCATCGAATTATGTATACATATTGCACGAATGATAAATCGATGAATATCGTCAATCTGAAAAATAGCTCGTTGCGATGGATGAGGAAGGCCAGCGTCACGGTCTTTTTCAACTGAGCCAGTTACATTTGAAATAAAGCTTTGAATAATGCGTAAAATATTTTCAACAGTGCCCTTAGCTGCGCCTCTAGCTGGCGGACAATAATCGACACAAGAAATACCCAGTTCATCAGTTAAAACATTTATAAATTGCTTCGGCGTATTTTCACCGCCGTTGTCGACACGAATACCTTCAGGTAAATGCTGACATGGCCATTCATTGTCATCTAATTCAACATTATATTGCTCAGCATATACTTGCTTGTTTTGCACACAGTTAATGAGCGCCTCAGCCACACTCATCCATTGTGGCGCGCCGAAGTTTAATGAATAACCCATTATTAGCTGCGTTTTAACGCATACGACAATGCATATATAAACTTTGCCAGCCGCCTGCCGTTTTTTCGTATTAAGAGGATAAGCGACATAAATAGTTAACTCTGTTGAATCTGACTCACACAACTGCCCTGCACGCTCAACGCCTTCCGCGGCATTGCCCGTCTTGTCTTTTCTGTTGTTTTGATACGCTGACTTACCAATTTTTAATACTTGCTGCTGTTTTGAGTCGAATGCTTTTTTAAACAAACGATTAAATTGTTGAGCATTGATTCTTTTTGAAACATCAATCTCAAGCTCAAAGTGTGTTTCATTTCCTTTTTTTACGATTCGTTCGTTAGAGCAATATTCTTTCAAAAACAGTATATGCAAATGCTTTAGACAAAACTTACCGTCTTTCTTGTCAACGCAATTTCTCAATGCAAGACGCTGAACCCTTGAAACATCATCAGAGAGCACCTTTCTCGTTGCTAAATCAGGTAAGGTTTTTGGCTTTGGGCCAGTCTTTTGCGTATCATCTCGCGTACATCTATTGCCGCTTTTTGCATAATCAATCGGTAAAAGTGCATTTTTACGAAAACCTAATGAAGCATAGTAGTTAAGCGGTCGACGGATAGCTTTTTCATTCACATTCAAGTCAATTGCATGTTGTGTAATAGAGTGGCCTAACTGGCCTAACAGATATTTCAACACCGCTTCATCTGATTGAAATAACGCCATCATAGACCATCTGAAATCACGCTTTTTTAGCCAATTTGGATGCTCTTCCTTTAACTGCACATCGCTCAAACGTGAAAGCTCATCATACCCATGAAAAAAAGCACAACCGTCCTTATCAAGCGAATGCTTAAAGTACTTGTGAGCCGGGTTTCTTGTCAGCGCGAGCGGCTTTTGCGGCTCTCTTTTGCGCTTCATCAACGATAGGTTTGTTATGATAAAATACTCAGCATACTCATCCGTCTCTTGTATAACTTTTGATACTAAAAACTCATCATCAGAAGCAAACTTTGATTTATATTTTTCCACGCCAGCATCTGTTAATTTCAGTAGGTCATTTGCAGTAAACATTAGTCTTA
This sequence comes from Pseudoalteromonas sp. PAR1, assembly GCF_947311895.1. Taxonomy (NCBI): domain Bacteria; kingdom Pseudomonadati; phylum Pseudomonadota; class Gammaproteobacteria; order Alteromonadales; family Pseudoalteromonadaceae; genus Pseudoalteromonas; species Pseudoalteromonas sp. PAR1. The sequence goes on from NZ_CAMZMY010000029.1 coordinate 29,475, forward strand.
AACCTCTTACTCAACGACAGGGCATAGATTAAGTGGCTTGTGCAGTTTAATTTTCTGCGTCAAATCAATGGGTAAAACGTGTTTGAACATTGAATTTGCGAACAACGTCATGCAATCTGATGGCTTAACTTTGAGTGATGAAGACACGGCTTTCAATGACTGTCGTAATGAGTGCTCTGGGTGCTCAATAACATCATCAAGAAGAGCGCTTGCAAATTTTCTTAATTTACTATCGCTAAGCTCAGGGTTATAACGGTTGATATAATTCAGTAAGTTATATGCTTTTATTTTTGAAACATCATCTCTCAAGACTTGCTCTGCTCTCACCCCAAAACGCTTCCAGTAAGCGGTCTCAATATCAAATTTTTGCATTGTGCGTGTTTTACTACGCGCATCGATACTGTGCTTAAATGAGTAAGCAACGCGATATTGAGCGCCAGATTTATCACGGTAAGTGACGAGTAAATCAGTCGTTAAAACGGTTAGTTCATTCGTCAAATGCTTGCGCGGATGAATAACTCCATGCGAATCAGCGATTTGTTGCGTGAGCACGTAATCAAGCGGGTATTGCTCTTTTATTTCAACGACATTTGGCTCAAATAGTTTTGTGATATAAAGATGCTTTTCACCTTTGCCAAGCAATGTGATAACTCGCTTTTGAACCGGACAAAAGAAAATAGATCGCGTGCCAATCGACATGAATGTGCTTCGAACATAAGGAATATGAACACCGCGCTTTTTAGCTTCGTTAAACTCTTTGATTCGTTTTACTGTTGATTCTGATACATATAAATCTTTCACTCTATTTACTCCAATTATCTGCTCTATTTTTATTAATAACAGCAAATCAAAGTTAAGCAAGTAAATGTCAAAATTTATTTTTATAACAACATGTTTTTAAATATCTTTTTTTGGTTTAAATAGAAAAATGAGCAACTAAAAATATATAACCTTATTTATTACATAAAAAGATAAATAAAAAATAAAAACAATAAAAAACAACAGCTTAAAACTTAAAAACAATAACAAATCAAATTATATAAAGAGTGAAGTTATAGGTTTTTTGTAGCTAGGTTTTTAGGCGCATGAGGAGTCTCTTTATTTTGGTTTTCTGAGAAGTGTTATGCAGTCAAAACTTATTTTACTATGGTGTTATGCGGGGAATATGTAATGTGTATACATTTCGACTGAGCAATTTACGGAAGGTATGAATACTTCAGTATATTTTTTGTAGTGTTGAAAAAATCATCCATAAAAGGGTTCTTAACCAGTGTTACTCGAGTAGTACTGGGAGATATAAATTTAGGAGCCTTAAATGAATAACAGAGTTGGTATCTTTTGGTTTACTGAAAACACATTCGTTTACAAAACTCAAAATGTCATAGACTTAAAGCCAGATTCACTTGGTTTTGTTGATAGTACACTGCAACATCAAATCGAATGGGAAGAAAATCTAATTTATGAGCAATTTTCTTTGAGCCTTTACAATACTGAATACTACAGCTTCCCCAGAGGCCGTGTTGTCTTTAACTTTAACCTGCAAACATCATTGATTTATTTAGATAAAAAAATATTTAGAAAAGGAGTTGTTAAAACTATCACAAGCAAATTCCATCTTGAGAATACAGCTTTTAAATTCTTCACGGGTTCACATTACTCTTGCTTTAAAAGCATTTAAAGAATGCCCCCAACTACTTAAATTTTAGAGGAAATACTATGCCACAGTTGATTAGATGTTTAGATGAAAAAGTAATTGAAGGACCTGAGGTTAGCTTATATTTTAGGTTTGTTATAAAAACAGAAGACCCTTTTGATGAATATTTTCCTGAAAATGATGAGGAACGTTTAGAACAGGTGCTTAAGTTTTGTAAAAAGCATGGCATAGAATATGAGTTGCTAGGTCCAGAAAGGTGGTCTGGTTATCTTTCTGGTGGCCCTATGTATTTATATGTAGATGTTCCATTCGATGAGTCTAATGAGCAGTATCAGTTGTTATGCCAAGAGTTTGAAAATGAGGATGGTAGTATGAAGTATGATAATTGTATGTTTTGTTTTGCCGAGAGAAAAATGATGCTAGAAAAATGGCGCAATTATCAAAAAAGATTAAGGTGAAAACAACAGCTTGGACCAGCTTTACGTAAGCGCCGACTAATGACTGCATGTTAGCTACCTTATTTAATTATTTAGCTGAGTTTAGTAATAGGAGCCCTACATGAACAACAAAGTTGGGATCTTTTGGTTTGCTGAAAACACATTAGTCTTTAAAGCTCAAAGTGCTATCGACTTAAAGCCAGATCAACTTGGATTTATTGATAGCACGTTGCAGCACCAAGTCGAGTGGGAAGATAATAATATTTATCAATTGTTTGGTTTAATGCTAGACAACACTGACTACTACAACTTTCCCAGAGGTCGAGTTGTTTTTAATGTTGATCAAAATACCTCATACGTATATTTAGACAAAAGCTTGTTTAAAAAGCATATAGTTAAAGAGATAAAAGCTAATTTTTCTTTACTAGATACAAGTGTCAGGTTCTTTACTGATCCTCACTACAATTGCTTTGGTAGTATTTAGAACAAATAAAATACTACCAAATAACTGAGCACAGATACGCAGAGCTAAATTGGTGGCAACCTTGTGAAACTACTTAACAGAGGGAGCTGGTGATTGACTGCGTATAAAAGCCGGAATATCAAAAATATCACTTTGACTAGATACAACTGCTTTAGCTTTTGTTGTTTGCTCTACTTTAGGTATTGTTTCATCTATGTTTTTGGCATGAATTAACTGACTTTTTGCACCTGTGGCTATGATGAGTATTTCAAAGTTATTCGCCAAACTCGTAATTTTAGATGCACCACAAATAACCACTGCATTTGGGCTAACTTGATGACGTACTGTATCCATTATGGTGTTGTAACTACCTAATGAAATCTCATCGACACAATTAATTTGTACGATAACACCTGTACTTGTGCTCATATCAACACTGCTAACCAGAGGGTTGCTCAGGGCTTGCGTAAGAGCCATTTGTAAATCGCTTTCATCTGCACACTTTCCAACCCCCAATACAGCATCGCCTTGGGCGTCCATTACTCTTTGAAAGTCACGCAGATCTACGTTAATTAATCCCTGATAACACAGCATATCGATGAGTGAGGTAATTAAAGAATGTAAAATTTGATTACTGTGCTTAAAGGCATCAAATAAGCCAATGTCATTGCCAAGCACCTCAATAAGTTGATCATTTGGTAAAGTGACAACAGCATTAGCGAACTGCTTTAATTCATCAAGCCCTTGCTCAGCTACTTTTCGCCTAAAATCCCCCTCACTGGTAAAGGGTAATGTTGCAATACAGATTACGGGCTTATTAAGATCTTTGGCTAACTTAGCTATGTATGGGCTGGCTCCTGTGCCAGTGCCACCTCCTAAGCCAGTTGCGCACAAGAGAATATCGCAGCTTTTGATAAGCGTTAATAATTGCTCTTCACTTTCTTGTGCGGCGAGTAACCCTATTGCGGGGTCCGCGCCAGCGCCATAGCCGTTTGTAAGCTCAGCACCTATCAACACAAAGTCATCACTTTGAGAGTGCTCTAATACAACCTTATCAGTATTAACACAGTAAAACTTAGTTTGCGGGTTTTGAACCTCATTAAAAATAGTATTGACGGTATTACAACCGCAGCCACCAATACCAAATACGCCAATAGACAAGCCATCTAAATTCTCAACTAACTCAAACATCATTGCTCCTCATTTTTTAAAGAGCATAACAACAAGGTGCGTCAATTTTTGACGCATCTGAAAATCACAAGTTGTAAGTTTTTGAAGCCTCATTTAGTTTTTTGATGACTCTGTTGCGTACAGCTTGAGGCTCTATTACCTCAAGCCAATGTGATGCTCTAAACAATTCACTTGTTAATTGCTCAGTGTCCTGCACATTGAATGTAAGCAGTGATGTTTTAGCATCTAACTTTTTCTGCTCTATTAACTCACCAAATTGCACAAACCCTTGATTCAATGAAGACTGACACGGCACTTTGATAATCAAGTTAATACTGTCCTGACGCTTTCCTTTATTAATCGCAGATCTTAATGAGCTTAACTGCTCTAAATTTGGTTCACGCCGTGTCTTTTGTAATACTTTCACATTACGAATACGATAAACTGGCATCTGATAACACTTGTCATGCAGCGTCCCTACCATAAACTGCGCCATAAGAATGCCATTGTCTTCTTCAAGACCATAGAAGCTAAGTTCAGGAAAAGCTAACCAGTGTGCCTGATCATATAAAACGCGATAAATCTCAGCACTAACTGAACGATTATGTTTTATTGCATGCTCGATTTGTTCAACAACCTTGCTGTCAAGATTCACCTTAATCGAGCTATTATTTTCTAGGTTTAACCATTCAGGTTTGATGCCATTTAGTCGCTGTAATGCAATATCAGCTTTAGCATGAATTGTTTGTTTAATATCTACAGGGATATTCTGTGGCAGAAGCTGCTCAAGCAGTAAGTAATGCTGAGCAAGCTCAATACTGAGTAGCGGTGAGCTACCCCGCCACTCCTTACTAATAGACCATGCATAAGGTTTTATTCGCGTATCTTTTTCAAGGCCAAAACAGCCTTGATCGTATAAAGACTGAAGATCACGTTGCAGCATGCGTGTAGAAAGGTTCAAGCCATTATCAAAAAGCTTTTGTTTTAACTGAGTTATAGTGATAGAGCTTGGCTTAGAAGGCACAAGATCTAGAATTGCTAAATGTCGCTGTGAGATCATGTAATTTTGATATTTAAGTATATAGCTTGTGTTCCACTTAAAGCATACTTTAGGTTTATCTACACAACAAACCTAGTTAAAAACGATTGTAAATGATAAAAATTTTGTTATTTTACAATATGCATTAGCTGGATAACTTTTAAGGGAATTTAACATGGCAATTATTAGAAGAAGAGGCAGCTCTTCAAATGCAATTCTAGTTCTAGAGTCTCCATGGGGACTAGACGAAAATGACAATAACAGAAGTTCAGTAGTTCCTTTCATGCAAGGAATCGCAAAATTTACCGGCGACACCGAAGTCTTCCATGCAAACTTTTACGATAAAAAAAGCTTTGATTTCGCACTAGATTGCATCACAAGAGAAGGTTTCAAAAATACTATTATTTATGTTGCTGCTCATGGTTATAAAAATAAAATTGGTAATGTAAACGTAGATCATATCCTCGCAGAAGTTTCTTCCATATCAAAAAAACAAAACATTACTGGGCTTTTATTTGGCTCGTGTTTTATCGGCAAGAAGACTATAGAAATGGAAGTATATATTCAAGAGTCTGGACTTAGGTGGTGTATGGGATATGCTTCATCTTGTAACTGGCTTGAAGGCACAATGATAGATGCAGCAATAATAGCTGCAATGATTTCTCTTGATAATGTGGATTTCGAATCTAGAGATGAAATTAATTCCTCTTTTGCAAACGCAATCGCGCCTTTTGCAGAAAACTTTATTATTGGTGATGACTACTCTGAAAAACCTATATCTATTCGAGACTCACTTAAGTTTGTTTGTCAACCGGAAGGGAAAGGCTACCGAGCAAAAGAAGTGACTGATGAGGTGTTTGAGATCGCAAAAGGGCTTAGATTTGATAGCTAAAGCATAACATTTGACCTATCGAATAATCATAAACAAAGTACACCTTGCTTATTTAGCTAATTTATATAAATTAGCTAAATTACCATCTCAAAGAAAAATAGTCTTATGAACGAGCAAGCGATCTTCGACCATATCAAACAAGCATTAGATGATGCGCCACGCAATCAGTACACCACTGAGTTGCATCTGCAAATGATCAAATACGCAGACAGTTTAAAAAGCATGACTGCTAAAGAGTTTTGCGAGGGGGTTGGCTTAAAACCCAGCTTTGGCACTGAATTTTCGAAAATGCGTAATCTCACTCACCGTTTAAAAGCCGCAGGCTTAAACACCGACTTGCTCTAACCGCACAGACACAGAGATTTAAAGGAACACTTATGGCAATTAAAAAAACAGAACTTTATTCATCATTATGGGCAAGCTGTGACGAACTGCGTGGCGGAATGGATGCCAGCCAATATAAAGATTACGTGCTAACCATGCTCTTCATGAAGTACGTTAGCGATAAATACAAAGGCGACCCATACGGCATGATAGTGGTGCCAGAAGGTGCTAGCTATGACGACATGATAGCCGCCAAAAACGACAAAGAAATTGGCGATAAAATTAATAAAATCATTGCCGCCCTTGCTGAAGAAAATGACCTAAAAGGCGTAATAGACGTTGCCGACTTCAACGATGAAGACAAGCTCGGTAAAGGCAAAGAAATGGTAGACCGCCTAACCAAGCTAGTCGGTATTTTCCAAGGGTTAGACTTATCATCTAACCGTGCTGGCGGTGATGACTTATTAGGTGACGCTTACGAATATCTAATGCGTCATTTCGCGACAGAATCAGGTAAATCTAAAGGCCAATTCTATACACCATCGGAAGTATCACAAATTCTCGCCAAAGTGGTCGGCATTAAAGAAGACACACCTCAGGATGCCACCGCCTACGACCCTACTTGCGGCTCAGGTTCATTGTTATTAAAAGCTAGCGACCAAGCGGAGCGTGGTTTAACTCTCTACGGACAAGAAATGGATAACGCCACCAGCGCACTTGCCCGTATGAACATGATCTTACATAACAACACCACTGCCAAAATATGGAAAGGCAACACACTTGCCGACCCACAGTGGAAAGATGCTCCTAACCAATTAAAAACATTTGATTTTGCAGTTGCCAACCCGCCTTTTTCAAATAAAAACTGGACCAGCGGCTTAACGCCAGAAAACGATTTATATAACCGTTTTACGTGGGGTATTCCACCAGAGAAAAACGGTGACTACACCTTCTTACTGCACATTATCAAAAGCTTAAAAAGCACAGGTAAAGGTGCGGTGATCTTACCGCATGGGGTGTTATTCCGTGGTAATGCCGAAGCCACAATTCGTGAAAACCTCATTAAGCAAGGCTATATTAAAGGCATTATTGGTTTACCTGCTAACCTATTCTACGGCACGGGTATTCCTGCCTGTATTATCGTGATTGATAAAGAGCACGCGCAAAAAGCAGTCACTAATTTCAATGAGGGTGATGCTGAGTTACCAACCGTATCAGGTCGCCCCATCTTTATGATTGATGCCAGCAAAGGCTTTATCAAAGATGGCAATAAAAACCGCCTGCGCAGCCAAGACATTCATAAAATTGTTGATGTGTTTAACAAAGGCTTAGAGCTTGAGCGTTACAGCCGCTTAGTGGAAATTGATGAAATTGCCGCTAACGATTACAACCTTAATATCCCGCGTTATATCGACTCATCTGAGCCAGAAGATTTACACGATTTAAGCGCTCACCTGCAAGGTGGCATTCCAAATCACGATATTGATGCCCTTGAGCATTACTGGCAGGTATTCCCTAGCATCCGTGCCACTCTTTTCAAGCCAGAGCGTGAAGGCTATAGCCACGCACTGGTAGAAGCAAGCCAAGTAAAAAGCACCATTTTGGCTCACCAAGAATTTAAAGACTTTGCCACTCGTAGCCTATTGCCATTCAAACAGTGGATACCAGAAGCGAAATTAAGAGATATTAAAGTAGGCGATAACCCGAAAAACTTTATCTTTAACATTTCTGAGAACTTACTGAACAGTTATGCCAATAGCGACCTGTTAAGCAAATATGATATTTACCAAATCCTAATGGATTACTGGGCAGATACCATGCAGGACGATGTGTATGTATTGGTGCAGGACGATTGGCAAGCTGGTAACACCTTACGTGAGCTAGTGGCTAAAAAAGGCGAAAAACTAAAAGAAACGCCTGACTTAATTATTAATAAGAAAAAGTACAAAGCCGAGATTATTCCACCAAGTCTAATCGTTGCCCATTATTTTGCAGATGAACAAGCTCAAGTTGATACTTTACAAGCAAAACAAGACGAAGCCACCCAAGCTATGGAAAGTTACCTTGAGGAAAATGGCGCTGAAGATGGCTTATTAGTTGAAGCAATCAACGATAAAGACAAAATCACCAAGGCCAGCGTTGCTGCCAGAACAAAGCTAGCAACTGATGCCGATGAAGTTAAGGCACTGAAACAAGCAACCAAGCTGTTTAATGCTGAAGCGGCTGCGAAAAAAGCAGTAAAAGAAGCACAAGAAGCTCTGGATTTAAGCGTATTTAACCAATATCCAAAACTTAATATTGATGAAATCAAAACCCTGATTGTCGATGACAAATGGCTTGCCACTTTACAAGCCAACATCACTGCCGAATTTGAGCGCGTTACCCAGCAAATGGCAAACCGTGTCAAGCAACTGGAAGAGCGCTATAGCACACCATTACCAATCCTCTCTAAATCGGTTGATGATCTCAGCGATAAAGTCGCAGGTCACTTAAAAGCAATGGGCTTGGAGTTGGCATTATGAGCGTACTAGAACAAACTGCTCCAGAAGGATATAAGCAAACGGAGGTGGGAATAATTCCTGATGATTGGGATTGTTTATCATTACAAGATTTATGTACTCAAATTACAGATGGAACTCACCATACCCCCAAATATGTAGATTCAGGCATACCGTTCTATAGTGTTGAGAATATAACTAAAAACAACTTTACAGATACCAAATATATTACTGAGCAAGAACACAAGTCACTGATAAAAAGGTGTAAGCCGGAGCACGGTGACATCATCATGTCACGAATTACTGCTGGAATTTTAGGTGATACAAAGTTAATAGATTGGGATGTTGATGCAAGTATTTATGTGAGTTTAGCGCTATTGAAGTTTAAAGGAAATTATAGTGCCGAATACATTTATAACTATACAAAAAGCAACCAGTTTCTAAATGACATTTCTCAGTCAGGGTTAACATACGCAACTCCTAAGAAAATTAATTTAAATGCCATTGGCTCTGTCTATCTACCTATACCTAAAGAGCTAGAAGAGCAGAAAACCATTGCCAGTGCTTTATCCGATGTAGATGCGCTATTAACAGAATTGGAAAAGCTAATTGCGAAAAAACAAGCGATTAAAACCGCCACCATGCAACAATTGCTGACAGGCAAAACCCGTTTACCGCAGTTTGCTACATACACCGATAGTGAAAAGCAAGGCCAGCTAAAAGGCACAAAACCCAGTGAACTAGGCGAAATCCCAGAGGATTGGGATGTGGTGAAGTTTAGTGAGGTATGTCTCTCTTTCAAAACAGGTAAATTAGACGCAAATGCAATGAGAAATGATGGAGAGTATAGGTTTTATACCTGTGCTCGAAATCATTATTACATTGACCATTATGCCTTTGATACCGAAGCTCTGCTTGTTTCTGGTAACGGTGCAAATGTTGGTTACGTCCATTACTTCAAAGGAAAGTTTAATGCGTACCAACGAACTTATGTTCTTTCAGACTTTTGTGCAGATGTTAAGTATTTGAAAATTTATTTAGAAGAAAAGCTGGCCGAAAGAATACGAGTAGAAGTGAATTCTGGCAATACACCGTATATTACGATGTATACATTGACTGATATGTTAGTAATTTTGCCACCCTCAGAAGAACAAACCGCTATCGCCACTATCCTCTCGGACATGGATAACGAAATCCAAACCCTTGAACAGCGCTTAGCGAAAACCCGTCAAATCAAACAAAGCATGATGCAAGAACTACTCACAGGCCGCACACGTTTGCCGTTTGATAAAGATTAAAAAAGAAAAGGAATTCAACAATGACACCAACAAGAAGTTACTACCGCATTATGGCAGGCCAAGCCTGTAAATACGCGCAACAGTGTTTTGAGCAAGGTTTTATCGGTGGCGACTGGGGCATCGAAGTTGATTTAACTAATGACTTAGGCGATAACTGGCGCGACTTTAATCGCCAGTATATCCCTGTATTTTTAGAGGCCAACCCTGATAAAACCAAAATAGGCGCAGGCTTAGCGTGCGGAATGTTGCATACCATTTGTAAGGGTATGGCTAAGGGCGATATGGTGTTCTGCCCTAACGGTAACGGGATCTATTATGTTGGCGAAGTCATTTCTGATTATTACTATGCTGCGGGGGAGATATTACCCCATAGACGAAAAATAAAATGGCTAGAACAAGGCATTAGCCGTGAAGAAATGTCGCAGCCATTAAAGAACTCTTCGGGTTCTGTCGGCACGGTGAGCAACATTACTAAATATGCTGAAGAGCTTGAAGCGCTCTTAGATGGTAAACAACCACCTGCTCTAACCCACAGTGATGAGTCTGTTGAAGATCCTAGTGTATTTGCGTTGGAGAAGCATCTAGAAGATTTCTTAGTCGCCAATTGGCAATACACTGAGTTAGGTCAGGACTATGATATTTACACCGAAGACGGTGAACTTGTAGGCCAACAATACCCCTCAGACACTGGCCCTATTGATATATTAGCGATCAGTAAAGACAAACAAACCTTGCTGGTTGTTGAGTTAAAACGTGGTAGAGCGAGCGACAATGTTGTTGGACAAATCCAGCGTTATATGGGCTATGTAAAGCACGAGCTGTGTGAAGAAGGACAAAAGGTTAAAGGTATTATTATCGCCCTTGAAGATGACTTGAAGTTACGCAGAGCCTTGAGTGTGACGGATAATATTGAGTTTTATCGCTATCAGGTCAGCTTTAAATTGCTCAGTTCATCAAGTGAGTTTTAGGAAGTTATTCTTATGGCAGAGCACTATTATGTAGGTTGGGATGTCGGTGGCTGGAATTGCGCTAGAAACCGTAATAGCCGAGATGCTTTGGTGATCATCAATAGTAAAAATCAAATTGTTGGCGCTCCGTGGCGTGGAAACTTGTCCCCGGCAATTAATTCAGCGAACAACCAAGCCGATTTTATTACTTCACTATTTTCGCTCTGCCAGTCTGAATACTCTGGTGGTCACATTACCTTGGCTATAGACACCCCCCTTGGGTTTAGTGAGCACTTTTCTGACCTATTGAGAGGGAAGTTTGTAGATTGTGATACCGCTAATGCGCTAAACCCTTATCTATTTAGGTATACAGAGCGCTTTTTAGCTGAGTGGGGCTACACGCCTCTCTCCCCTATTAAAGATATGATTGGCAGTCAGGCGACCAAAGGTATGCACACCTTGGCTAAATTTGTGCCTGACATAAAACAAGCTGGCGTGTGGCAACGTACTAACATCACCGCAATTGAAGCTTATCCATCTCCCTGTGCTCAGTCTGCCATTATTGATAAATTGCAAAAAAGTGCTGGGCTTGATTGGAGTAACAATGAAATTGGTGAAGAACAGTTAATCGACCACCGCTTGCCAACACAAGATCATATTGATGCATTTACCTGTGCATTAGTTGCCAAATTATTTGTTGAACAGCCTGAAATGCTAAGGTTCCCTGATGAACTAACGCCACATAGAGAGGGATGGATTTTCCTCCCCACAGATTGCTTTAACAAAAAGAACAGAAAAGATCAATTTTTGATTAGTGAAGAATTACAAGGATGAAACCATGAGTAATGTCGGTCAATTAGAACGTAAAACCCAAAACCGCGTGGTTAAGTTTTTTAAAGAACAACTTGATTACAGCTATCTCGGCAATTGGGAATACCGTGAAGGTAACAGCAATATTGAAAAAGACCTACTCACTAAATGGTTAAAAGGTCGTGGTATTTCTGACTCACTAATTACCCGCACATTACGCCAACTTGATACTGCCGCAGCTCTTGGTGAAGGTAAAAAACTCTTTGATGCTAACAAAGATGTTTATCGCCTACTGCGCTATGGCGTAAAAGAAAAAGAAGGTGCTGGTGAACAAAACCAAACAGTTTGGCTAATTGATTGGAAAAATCCAGAAGCTAACGATTTTGCGATTGCTGAAGAAGTTACCGTAAAAGGTGAATTGAAAAAGCGCCCTGATATCGTGATTTATGTTAATGGTATTGCGCTTGGTGTGATTGAATTAAAGCGTTCTTCAGTCTCAGTTAGTGAAGGTATTCGCCAAAATTTAGACAACCAAAAGAAAGCGTTTATTCGTAATTTCTTCACCACCATGCAGCTCGTAATGGCGGGTAATGATACCCAAGGTGTGCGCTACGGTACGGTCGAGACAACTGAAAAATATTATCTCGAATGGAAAGAATGCAGCGGTAAAGAAAACCCCAATCCATTGCCAGCAAAAGAAATTACAACAGAAAACTTACTCGATACTCATATCGCGCAATTGTGTGATAAAAGCCGCTTCCTACAACTCATTCATGACTTTATCGTGTTTGACGCGGGGGTAAAGAAAACATGCCGACACAACCAATACTTCGGCATTCAAGCGGCACAGAAACACGTTAAAACACACGATGATGGCATAATTTGGCATACCCAAGGTTCTGGCAAAAGCTTAACTATGGTTTGGCTTGCCAAGTGGATACGTGAAAATGTAATAGATTCACGGGTGCTTATTGTTACTGACCGAACTGAGTTGGACGAACAAATAGAAAAAGTATTCTCTGGTGTTGATGAAGAGATCTATCGCACAAAAAGCGGACGGGATTTAGTTGCCACACTCAATCAGCCTAACCCTTGGTTATTCTGTTCACTGGTACATAAGTTTGGACGAAATGGCGAAGCCGTTACTGACGAAGACGATGATGAGGCAACAAAAGATTACCTTGAAGCGTTAACCAAAAACCTACCAACTGACTTTGCTGCAAAAGGTAATTTATTCGTTTTTGTCGATGAATGTCATCGCACTCAATCAGGCAAGCTGCACGAAGCAATGAAAGCCATTTTACCTGAAGCCATGTTTATCGGCTTTACGGGTACGCCACTGATGAAAAAGGACAAGAAGAAGTCCTTGGAAGTCTTCGGTCCATATATTCACACTTACAAGTTTGATGAAGCCGTAAGTGACGGTGTGGTGCTAGATCTGCGTTATGAAGCAAGAGATATTGATCAGCATCTAACGTCAGAGAAAAAAGTAGACCAATGGTTTGAAGCTAAGACTAAAGGACTTTCTAACCTCGCTAAAATGCAGCTAAAACAAAAATGGGGCACCATGCAAAAAGTGCTCTCCAGCAAATCTCGCTTAGAGCAAATTGTTAGCGACATTTTGATGGATATGGAAATCAAACCTGCATTGATGTCTGGTAGAGGTAACGCCATGCTAGTGTGCGCCAGCGTCCATCAAGCATGTGTTGTTTATGATTTGTTTAGTAAGACCGATCTTGCAGGAAAGTGTGCAGTAGTAACCAGTTATCAGCCAGTTGCAGGCGCTATAAAAGGCGAAGAGTCTGGTGAGGGATTAACTGAAAAACTGTTTAAATATGACACCTATCGCAAGATGTTAGCTGAATACTTTGAGCAAAGTGAAGAAGAAGCCGCGAAACGTGTTGAAGAGTTCGAAAAAGCCGTTAAGAAACGCTTTATCGAAGAGCCGGGGCAAATGCGCCTGCTCATTGTTGTCGATAAACTGCTCACTGGCTTTGATGCCCCCTCAGCCACTTATCTTTATATCGATAAAAAGATGGCTGACCACAACCTATTTCAAGCCATCTGCCGTGTAAACCGTCTAGACGGTGAAGATAAAGACTACGGTTACATCATCGACTATAAAGACTTATTCCGTTCATTGGATAAAGCCATTAAAGATTACACAGCCGAAGCCTTTGATGGCTACGATGCTGACGATGTTAAAGGGCTTTTAAAAGATCGCTTACAAGAATCTCGTGCTGATTTAGACAATGCACTGGAAGCAGTACGAGCGTTATGTGAACCAGTGAAAGCACCTAGAGATACTAAGGATTTTATTCATTATTTTTGTGGTGATTCGGGTGTTGAACCTAAAGATGAAAATGAGCGCACTGAAAAAGAGGCATTGCGTTTAACTCTATATCAATCAGTCGCTAAACTGATTCGTGCATACACTAACCTTGCAAATGAAATGGAGCAAGCTGGTTACACCTTTGAAGAAGCCGAAAATATTAAGAAAGAAGTCGCATACTTCGAAAAGGTGCGTGATGAAGTCAAACTCGCCAGCGGTGATTTGCTCGAAATGAAACGTTTTGAGCCTGCGATGCGTCATCTATTGGATATGTACATTCGAGCTGATGACAGTGAGTTACTGATGGATTTTGAAGAGTTGGGCTTAATTGATCTAGTGGTAAACAATAACGGGAAAGGCTTAGACGATTTACCTGAAGGCTTGCGTAACAATGAAGATGCAATGGCGGAAGCCATTGAGAATAACGTTAGAAAAACCATCGTTGATGAAAATCCAGTAAACCCTAAATATTTTGACAGCATGGCAACCTTGCTTGATGAAATCATTAAGCAGAGAAGAGAGCAAGCTATTAGCTATCAAGAGTATCTTGAACAGATACGAGCACTCGCTAAGAAAGTGGTTAACCCGACTGGAACAGGTCCAGATTACCCACCAACTGTTGATACACCAGCAAAACAAGCTATTTACGACAACTTCGGTAATGATGAAGTACTCACTACTAAAATTGATACTGTTGTTCGTTACACTAAAAAAGCCGATTGGCTTGGTGATCGATTTAAAGAACGTGAGATAGCCAACGCAGTGCGACAAGAGGCTGCTGGTTATGATATTAATATTGTTGATGTCATGGAGCTAATTAAAGCTCAGAAGGAATACCATTAGTGCACCATACCAAAAGCAATGCCCAGAGCATTGAAGTAGTTCGCATTGGTGACATTGATGTAGAGCTAAATCGCAGAGCCATTAAAAACATTCACTTAAGCGTGCTACCGCCAAACGGCAAAGTACGCTTGTCTATCCCCAACGATACAAGTGAACAAAAGATTAGGCTGGCAATCGTTAACAAACTTGCGTGGATTAAGAAACAGCAAGCTGACTTTGCAGGGCAAGAACGCCAATCGATTCGTGAAATGGTAAATGGAGAATGCCATTACCTTTGGGGGAAGAAATACCGTTTAAAGCTTGTTGAGGCAAAAGGTAGATATAGTGTTACTGCAAAGGGAAATGGCAATTTAGTGTTAGCGGTTGCAGAAAATACGTCAACCGACAATAAACTAAAACTGCTTAACCGTTTCTATCGTGACGAAATGCAGCGCTCACTTGAGAAGTTATTACCTCAATGGGAAAAAAAACTAGGTGTAAACGCTGACTCTCTCAATATCAAAAAGATGAAAACCAAATGGGGAAGCTGTAATATTCAAGCTAAGCGTATATGGCTAAACCTAGAACTAGCTAAGAAACCTCCAGAATGCATGGAGTTTATACTTGCCCACGAGTTAGTTCACCTACTAGAGCGCCATCATAATGACAGATTCCGCTCTCTCATGGACAAACACATGCCTAACTGGCGTGAACGCAGAAACCTACTTAATATCTTGCCTCTGGCTTATGAGGATTGGAGTTATTAAAAACAAAAAGGTGAGCTAATTTGCTCACCTTTTCTAGAGTTATAGTTTGGGAAAAGAATTCCCAATCTTTAATAACTTTCCCAATCTATAATTATCATTCCCAAACTATAATAACTCTGATCAAATCAAACCTTAGTCACGGTATGTCTCTACCGCTGGGCATGAACAAACTAGGTTACGGTCGCCGTATACGTCATCGATACGCGTTACTGTAGGCCAGAATTTGTCTTTTGCTACGCTTGGTACTGGGAATGCTGCGTAGAAACGGTCGTATGCACGATCCCACTCATTGCCTAGTACGTCTGCTTGTGTGTGCGGTGCAAACACTAGCGGGTTGTTTTCAATTGACCATTCGCCAGATGCGATACGGTCGATTTCTGACTTGATTGACACCATTGCTTCGATGAAACGGTCGATCTCAACTTTAGACTCAGACTCAGTTGGCTCAATCATTAGTGTGCCAGCAACTGGGAATGACATAGTTGGTGAATGGAAGCCGTAGTCTTGTAGACGTTTAGCTACGTCCATTTCAGAGATGCCTGTTTGTTCTTTAAGTGGGCGTAGGTCAACAATACACTCGTGCGCAACGCGGTTGTTACGGCCACGGTATAAAATTGGGTAGTGCTCGCTTAGCTTCTCAGATAAGTAGTTAGCGTTCACGATAGCCATTTCTGTTGCTTGTTTTAAGCCTTCAGAGCCCATCATGGCAATGTATGCCCACGAGATTGGTAAAATAGCTGCTGAGCCGTAAGGAGCAGCAGAAACCGCACCGTTACCGATGTTTGTGCCAGCAACATTAATTACGCTGTGGTTAGGCATAAATGGCGCTAGGTGAGATTTAACACCAATTGGGCCAACACCTGGGCCACCACCACCGTGTGGAATACAGAATGTTTTGTGTAGGTTAAGGTGCGATACGTCAGAACCGATTGAACCTGGGCTTGTAACACCTACTTGCGCGTTCATGTTTGCGCCGTCCATGTACACTTGACCGCCGTGCTGGTGCACGATGTCACAGATTTCACGAATTGTTTCTTCGTAAACACCGTGTGTAGATGGGTAAGTGATCATGATACAAGATAGGTTTTCAGATACCTCTTCGGCTTTCGCTTTAAGGTCTGCCATATCAACGTTACCGTTTTTATCACAGTCAACAACCACGATTTTCATGCTTGCCATTTGTGCAGACGCTGGGTTTGTACCGTGCGCTGAACTTGGGATCAAACATACGTTACGGTGACCTTCACCGCGTGACTCATGGTATTTACGAATCGCGATTAAGCCTGCGTATTCACCTTGTGCACCTGAGTTAGGTTGTAGTGAAACAGCATCGTAACCTGTGATATTTACTAACCAATCATGTAGTTCAGTCATCATGATTTGGTAACCCGCTGCCTGATCAAGTGGGCAGAATGGGTGTAGGTTTGCAAACTCAGGCCAAGTGATTGGGATCATCTCAGCTGTCGCATTAAGTTTCATCGTACATGAACCTAATGAGATCATTGAGTGGTTAAGCGCTAAGTCTTTGTTCTCTAGGCGCTTGATGTAACGCAACATTTCAGTCTCGCTGTGGTACGAGTTGAAGTTAGGGTGCGTTAAAATTTCGTCATCGCGTACTAGGCTTGCAGGAATTGAGTTGCTGCCGTTTACTTCGATTTCGTTTGCTAGTGCGTCAACGCTTAGGCCGTGATCTTCACCTAAGATGATGTCGAATAACTCAGCTACGTCTGCACGGGTTGTTGTTTCTGATACAGAAATTGAGTATTCACCTGCGCGGTTAGACGCAAAGTTAACGCCGTGTGCTACTGCACGTGCAACGATTTCGTCTTTGTTATCTGCAACAACAGTTAGCGTATCAAACCATGTATCGTGCTTAAGGTTTAAGCCTTTTGATTTTAAGCCTGCCGCTAAGATATCTGCAAAACGGTGGATACGCTCAGCGATAGTTTTAAGGCCTTGTGGACCGTGGTAAACCGCGTAGAACGCTGCCATGTTCGCTAGTAATACTTGCGCTGTACAAATATTTGAGTTGGCTTTTTCACGACGAATGTGTTGTTCACGTGTTTGCATTGCCATACGCAGTGCGTCGTTACCTAAACGGTCTTTAGAAACACCGATAATACGACCAGGTAGTGAACGCTTGTACTTGTCGCGTGTTGCGAAGAATGCAGCGTGTGGACCACCGTAACCCATAGGTACACCAAAACGCTGTGCTGAACCAAGCACTACGTCTGCACCTAGCTTACCTGGTGCTTTAAGCAGTAATAAGCTCATGATGTCTGCAGCAACACAGGCAATCGCTTTTTTGCTTTGTACGCCAGCGATTAAATCGGTTACGTCTGTAATTTCACCGGTTGTTGATGGGTATTGGAATAACGCACCAAAAATGTCGTGGTCTAGTGCTTCAGCTGCTTTGCCAACGATAACGTCAAAACCGAACTGCTCTGCACGTGTTGCAACAACGTCGATTGTTTGTGTGTGCACGTCATCAGCGATGAAGAATGCATTTGCTTTAGACTTAGCAACACGCTTTGCAAGGCCCATTGCTTCTGCCGCAGCCGTTGACTCGTCAAGTAATGACGCGCTTGCTAAATCAAGACCAGTTAGGTCTAGGGTCATAGTCTGGAAGTTTAATAATGATTCTAAACGACCTTGTGCAATCTCTGGTTGGTATGGTGTATACGCAGTGTACCAGCCTGGGTTCTCAAGTACGTTACGTAAAATTACGTGTGGTACGTGAGTTGGGTGGTAGCCTTGACCGATGTATGATTTGAACACTTTATTTTTGCTTGCTACTGATTTTAAGTAGCTTAGTGTTTCAACTTCAGTGCGGCTTTCGCCAATTGATAAACCTTGCTCTAAGCGAATGCTTGCAGGTACCGTTTGACCGATCAGCTCTTCAACACTCGATACTCCAAGAGCGCTCAGCATGTCGCTTACTTGCGCTGGGCTTGGCCCAATGTGACGGCGAATAAAATCTTGCTTTTGCTCTAATTGTTCAAGAGATTTGGCGTTTGACATTTGTCCAGATTCCTATGATCCAAAAAAAAGTGGTTACTGCCAATGGGTAACTGGCAATAACTTAAAAACGTGTTGATTTAGTAACTTACAGCGTATGGAAAGGTAAGCTATAAAATCATAAAAGCCCCTGTGAAACCCAAGCTACGTATTTTATTAGCTGGGGATCTAGACGGGGCTTTTAGTCGGCGTGACTAATTAATTAGTCTTCGTCGATTGTGTTAGCGTAGCCTTCAGCGTCTAACAGGTTATCAAGCTCTGATGTGTCAGATGCTTTGATACGGAATAACCAACCGTCAGTGTACGGGTCGTTATTTACTGTTTCAGGCGAATCTTCAAGATCTTCGTTGATTGCAACGATTTCACCACCGATTGGTGCGTAGATGTCTGATGCTGCTTTTACAGACTCAGCTACTGCACAGTCTTCACCCGCGTCAACTTCGTCACCAACTTCTGGTAATTCAACGAATACCATGTCGCCAAGAAGTTCTTGTGCGTGCTCAGTGATACCTACAGTAAACGTACCGTCACCTTCGTCGCGAACCCACTCGTGTGAAGTAGCATATTTTAATTCGCTTGGGATATTGCTCATCTTTTTGTTCCTTTGGTTCTGTTACCAATCATGCTAACAACTCAACATGATTGGCATTATTAGGTGATAACACCAAATTTTTTATAGTTTAGATAACTGATTTGCCGTTACGTACAAAGCAAGGTTTAACAACCTTAACGTTAACCAGTTTTTTACGCATCTCTACTTGGGCTGTTTCGCCAGTTGAACGCGGAACGCGTGCTAGCGCAACACTGTGACCAAGAGTTGGTGAGAATGTACCAGAGGTAATCACCCCTTCACCACCTTCAACGATGACTTTTAAACCGCTACGCAATACGCCTTTTTCTTCAAGCACTAAACCAACTAGTTTGTCTGTGCTCTTGTCAGCGCGTTGCTGTTCTAATACTTCACGACCGATAAACTTACGATCTTCTGGCTCCCATGCGATTGTCCACGCCATGTTTGCAGCAAGTGGAGAAACACTTTCGTCCATATCAAGGCCGTAAAGGTTCATACCTGCTTCAAGACGTAACGTATCACGTGCACCTAGACCAGCTGGCGCTACGCCTGCGTCTAGAAGTTGTTGCCATAAATCAGCAGCTTGATCGTTAGGTACTACGATTTCATAACCATCTTCGCCAGTATAGCCTGTTGTCGCAATAAATAAATCACCTGCCTGCACACCAAAGAAAGGCTTCATACCTTCAACAGCAGCTTGTTGCTCTGCGTTAAGTACTGTTGCTGTTTTAGCACGTGCGTTAGGGCCTTGAACGGCAATCATTGCAAACTCAGGACGCTCAGTAACCGTTACGGCGAAATCAGCCGAAACTTTAGCTAAATGCGCTAAATCTTTTTCACGTGTTGCTGAGTTAACAACTAAACGGTAGTTCGTTTCTGAGAAGAAGTAGATGATAAGGTCGTCAATTACGCCGCCTTCTTCGTTAAGCATACCTGTGTAAAGTGCTTTACCCGGTACAGTTAACTTAGCAACGTCGTTTGCAACTAGCTTACGTAAGAACGCTTGTGCTTGCTCGCCTTGAATATCGACAATAGTCATGTGAGATACGTCAAACATACCTGCATCTGTGCGAACCGCATTATGCTCTTCGATTTGTGAGCCGTAGTTGATTGGCATTTCCCAGCCGTGGAAATCAACCATTTTTGCGCCAGCTTCAAGGTGCTTAGCATGTAAAACTGTTTTAGAAGTCATAATATTCCTTCACTTTTAAATTAACCCACAAGTTGTGGGGCGTGGCCTCAATTTAATGAGGGGGAATAACATGGGCGGCGATTATACATTAGTTGCACAGTTGTCACACCCAAATTGCGATTTTGTAACTAAAAAACAGCTAAACACCCAAGTGCGTAGCTGTTTTAAAAATTTTATCTTTTAAGCAACGTTGGCTAAGGCTAAATCAAAGCCGAGCTGCTGTAAGTGCGTTTGCCATTTATCAAGCTCTGCTTGGCGCGCCACCAGCTGAAATTGCTGTGTTGCTTGGTTATCTATGGCGGTAATAAATACCTCACCGCTTTGTGCGCCATAGCAGCTGCGCATGTCTGATAAACGCAGCCCCGGCGTTAGCTTAAAGCTGTCGACCAAGGCATCAAACGCTTGCTCACCACTTAGGGTTAGCGCGCTTAAATCGTCACGCATTACATAATCAATGTCGTAACGAAGTTGTTGCTCATTAATAAGCGACTGTAATTGCACGCTGGCATCTTTACCTAGCACAAAACGAAATGCAGTTTCGTTAAAGTAATACAGGGCATAAGCGTAGCTGCTTGTTAGGTCATCGTCTAATGAACTACGTAAGCCTAAACCGCTAGCGGTTAGCTTATTAATATCAAGACCTAAAATAGCCGTTAAAAATGGGATTGCTTCAGTGCCACTAAAGTCCATAATGGCAGTATCGTTATTAGCTTGTAGCACGTTGTCTGCTGGGGTCTCAGCTTGGCTGTGGCGAGCAAACATTATTGGCGTAAAAGTCATATGTGACACCTATCAATCATTAATGGCTGAAGTATATTGCGCCGTGCTAGCAACAACAAATTGTAATTATTTATCAATTGATAAATAATGCTTATATACATAGCCCTATAAATAGAATTTTTTAATGAAAAACATTTCTACCGATAGTTTACGTACTTTAGTCACTGTTGTTGAAGTTGGCGGATTTGCCAAAGCAGGTGAATTATTAGGGCTATCGCAACCGGCTGTGAGCTTACAAATAAAGCGCCTTGAAGACATGCTGGGCCATAAGCTGTTTAAAAAGCAAGGCCAGCGCCAAGTGCTTAATCAGTATGGCGAATTACTTATGCCATTAGCGAAGCAAATGCTGCAACAAAACGATGCTATTTTGCAGCAGTTCACTAGCGAAAACGTGACCGGTAAAGTGCGCTTGGGGATCCCCAGTGAATTTGCTGCACGTATTTTACCGTCGATCATTGGTGACTTCGTGGCCCTCTACCCTGATGTATCGCTCGAAGTGCGCTCTCGTTTGAGTAAACATTTATTGTCGGTCTCGCGCCAAGACCAATTCGATTTAGTACTGGCATTAAACGAAGAGCTAGAATCTGCCAAGTTCCCTATTTTTATGCAAGACCAACTCGTATGGGTGGGTGATTTAAACCTTGCACAAAATGATGTGGTAACGCTTGTAACCGCCCCTGAGGGATGTATTTATCGCCGCCGCGCAATCGAGGCACTACAAAGTGCGGGTATTAAATACCGCATTGCCTACAGTAATGCCGACTTAACCGGCCTAACTGCGGCGTTAAAAGAAGGCTTAGGCATTACAGTGCTGGCAAAAAGTACCGTGCCAAATGAGCTTAACTACCAACTGCAAACCAAAGACCTCCCCGAGCTTGGTCAAATCGGTATTAGTTTAATTAAACGCACCGACGATCCCGGCACCGCCGTAGATAAACTCGCCGAATTTATCGCCTTACGTTTGACGTAGGTGTGAGTTTTCAAAATTGTAAAAACAATTTTATATCTCGTAATTCAATGAATACTCACAAAGAGGTATAGAGACGCTGCGCTTTAGAGCAAAAACTACATAACTTTATGGTCTTTCTCATTCACTTCTCATTATTTTCTCTTTGTGCAAAAGAATATTGAACCACAGAGAGCACCGAGGCGCTCCGCGCTACATAGAGAAAGTAATAATCACAAAGAGGATAAGAGACGCTGCGCTTTAGAAGAAAAACTACATAGCTTTATGGTCTTTCTAATTCACTTCTCATTGTTTTCTCTTTGTGCAAAAGAATATTGAACCACAGAGATGTATGGACTCCCCTCCCACAGGGGGGTAACGTAATAAGCGACAAAACTTTTACAAAAGGAATCCATACATGGTGAATCTTAACGTTATTGCGATTGATTT
>NZ_CAMZMY010000030.1:0-44066 GCF_947311895.1 Pseudoalteromonas sp. PAR1
CGAAGGTTTACGCTTCGCTATCCGTGAAGGTGGCCGTACAGTTGGTGCTGGTGTTGTTGCATCTATCGTTGAGTAATCAACTATAGTGATGCATTAAGCATTGAGAAAAACCCGAGCTTAGTCTCGGGTTTTTTTATGGGTGAAAAAGCTGGAAGCTATAAGCTGTATAGAGCGAAAGGTTAATCTGCCGCCTTTACTCGCCTGCTGATTTCTTTAACTCATCGAGCATATTCGGATCACCAATCATTTCATCAATAATGCTTTTTACACTCTCGTTTATAGGGTGCCTATAAATAGTTAAAATTTGCTGCGCCAGTTGTTGGCTATTATCAGCTTGCTCATTTCTTGCTATGAAATATTGCGATAGTATCCCTTGTGCTGCTAAGCGGCGTATATATTCGTTGTCATCGCGTTCGAGTATTTGTGTATATTGTTGAGTTAATCTTGAGTCTAAAATAGGAGATTGTGAAACTAACTCAATCGCTTGAACGCGCAGTTTATTATCTTGGCTATTGGCCGCGATATTTAGCATGCTATTAGCAATATCGTAGTGATATTCTGGCAGCGTTTGCTTGCCAAGCATAAACATATTCATTTGTAATTGAGCCATGGCTTTGAGGCGGTCTTTGTCTGACTGGTATGGATCAATAATTTGCTCACGTAGTTGTTTGTTTAGACTGTCAGCATAATCGGGTTCCGATTTTAATCTCAATTCGTAGTCATCAGGTAGGCTATTATAAAAACCATAAATCGGGTTATTCTGCTCGGCTTTTTCAAGCGCTTGTTGCTCTTTCTCTGCGAGGATTGCGAGTACAGATTCTTTTAGATCTGGGGTGATAGTTTGGTGCGATGCGCTACCTTGCCTGAGCTCGGCAACTTGTTTTTTTAGTGAAATAATACTTTTATTCAACCTTGCTAAGGTTTGCCCATCATCATGCTCAACAGCATCAAAATCACTGCTGGCTAAGTTGTATTGTTGCTCTGAGTCGGTCGCTAACTGATTTATTTGTAGCTGCTTGGTTTGAAAAAAGGCGCCGTAGCAGGAGATTACAAGAGCTGCTCCAGCTAAGCAAAGTGATATGTTTCCTTTACTAAATAGCATAGTTAAATCCTTCCTAAAAAAGGTAATTTAACCTTTTCCAATAAAAAATACCAATAGCTATAAAGTAGAAGTTGTAGTCGCCAATAAGCACATAAAAATAAGTGCTTATTGGCGGTAAGAATTAGTGATTCGCTGCGTATTGCTCAGCTTGCTTCCAAACACGAAGCATATTGCCACTTAAAATCTTTTTAATATCTGCATCACTGTAACCGCGATCCATAAGCCCTTGTACTAGGTTCGGGTAGCTCGATACGTCTTTTAAGCCTACAGGTAATGAATCCCCTACGCCATCGTAGTCAGAACCAATACCAACATAATCAATGCCAATTAGTTCAACTACATGGTCAATGTGATCAAGTACTTGTTCTAGGCTTGCAAATGGAAATGGATTTTTTGCGCGATAAGCTGCATCAAAATCTTTGCTTAGCTTAGTGCCTTCTTTTTTCTTATCTGCTTTCGCTGCTTTGAGCTGGTTATACCAAGAGCCGGCTTGCGATGTAACAAAGCTTGAGCCAAAGTTTATTTGAATAACGCCGCCATTCTTTTTTAGGGCTAATAACATGTCGTCATTCATATTACGCTCAAAGCCCGGTGTATATTTACGCAGTGATGAGTGCGAAGCAATCACAGGTACTTTTGAGATTTCCATTACTTGATAAAACGCGTCATCAGAAATATGCGAAACGTCGACAAGCATGCCAATATTGTTCATTTCTTTAACTAGCTCTTTACCAAATGGACTAAGGCCTTTCCATTTACGGCGAAGGTCATATGAAGAGTCAGAAATATGGTTACTTTGAGAATGAGCTAGCGTGATGTAACGAATGCCACGGTCATAAAAATGCTTAAGGTTTTTAATCTCGCCTTCAATCGGTGAGCCGTTTTCCATACCCATTGCAATAGACATTTTGCCTTGCTGAAATTGTGCTTTTACATCGTCTGTTGAGTCGGCAATTGCAAACTTTTCTGGTGCACGCTGTACAACGGCTTCCATACTGTCGATTAACTGATTTGCAAGCTGGTAACTCTTACCTTTGCCTTCAAATTCAAGATTTGCAGGAATATAAATCGACATAAAAGGCGCATTTAAGCCACCTTTTACGGCTCGAGGATAATCAAAATCGCCATCGCTAGTCGCTTTAGTAACATCTGCCCATTTATCATGAATGCGGTACGGAACGTCGATATGGGTATCAATTAAAATAGTCTCTTTAGTAAGCTTGATAGCTTTTGCTGAGGCTGTTACTTCCTCGGCATGGGCTTGCCCAATTAAGGCAAGCGAAACAGCGGCAAATAAGGAGCTTAGTTTTTTCATTTTAATGGCTCTTTAAGTTAAAAAGCCATTGTGAAGGGTTGCGATAAAAGTTACAAGTTTAGTCGTTGAATGACGCTTGGTACTCGGGATCAGCTTGTAGGGCGATGAACTCTGCTTTTGAAATAATTGTCACAGACTCATGTAACTCAGAAAAGAACACCATGGCTTCTCCCGATTTTAATTGCTGCTGAACTTGGGCTACCTTACTTTCAATGCTGAACTCTTGTTCACCGTAATCAGTGCCTTCACGCAATACATAGCTTTCGATTAAATTGTAAAGGGTTTCTTTATCGAGGCGTTCGTGTGGAATGATCATAACTGCTCTTTTGTTACTAACTGTTGAAAATAGTCAGGTACAACACGCTCAAGCCAGTAAATAGGTTTAAACGGGTTATTGCCACTAATAAAACCAACATGGCCACCTTTTTCGGAGATACGCAGCGTAACATACTCGCTTACATCAGTGCTATTTGGTACAGCTTTTATTGACAGCATTGGGTCATCTTTGGCGTGTACAATAAGTGTAGGCGTTGCAATCGCTTTTAAAAACGGTTTGGCACTTGCTTGCTGATAATAATCTTCAGCATCGGCAAAGCCATGCAGAGGTGCAGTCAGCATGTTGTCGAATTGCCATAAATCATCAATTGCCATCAGCTTTTCTGGTGTTAGGCTAATTTGCTGTTCGATTTGTGGCAGCTTTCTATGCATTGATTTTTTCATACGATCGAGCAAATACTTTTGATAAATTTTACCTAAGCTTTTGCGGATCACTTGGCAAGAGGATGACAAATCAAATGGTGCTGACACAACCGCAGCGCCATTTAAATTTGATTTACTACCTTGCTCACCTAAATACTTTGCCAGTACATTACCGCCCAGTGAGAAGCCGACAGCAAATAAAGGACGCTTAGGGAATTTATTTTTCAGATAGTTGATAAAAAAGCGTAAATCTTCGGTCTCACCACTATGATAAGCGCGAGCTAAACGGTTTGCTTCGCGTGAGCAGTTTCGAAAATGCATTAACACCACAGCAAAGCCTTGCTGCTTGAGTTTTTTCATCATGCCTTTGGCATAAAAACTATTAATATTGCCCTCAAGGCCATGCAATACAATGGCTAAAGGAGCCTGTTCGTTGTGAGGCGTTGCCCATGCCAGTTCTAAAAAGTCACCATCAGGCGTGTTAATTGTTGATAAGTCGTAGCGAGTATTATGAAAAGGGCGAAAGAAGCGCGGCATTATGGTTTGTAAATGGCGATTGCGCATCCACCACGCAGGCTTAAACTCAGGTAACATAGCTAACACTTTAAAGACAATACAGGCCGCTATTGTAGCAAGTTTTTGCATTTTTAGAACACTTTAGCAGATTTTGCTTATCTGCTGAAAATAAAAAGCCCCTAAACAATAAATTGGATAGGGGCTTTGTGCGTCGTGCTTAATTCTTACTTAGGAACTTCTGCGTCGTGAACTTTTTTAATAAAGTAACCAACATAGAAAAGGCATAAAACGATAACAACTGCCAATATGCCGAATGACATAAATAAAACTGGGTCGCTAAAAAAATCTCTAAAGAATACGTTCATGGTTGTGCCTCCTAATGTCTATGGGTTAATCATAGGCTGGCTTTGCATACCCTGACATGATCCAGATCAAGCATTTTTCCTGATGTGAAATAAGGCGATTTAATAGTTGATTTGGATCAAGTTTATTAAGGTAGGTTGGTTTGAGCGCAGCGAAACCCAACATAAACAGAAGTGCCGAATTAGAACCGTCCTTACAATTAGGTATGACCTCGACTATTTAAACTTTACCCTGCTAACTCGTTACCAACATAAAGCCTTATATTTTTGGTATTTGTGTGCTGAGTGAATATCATGGTATTCGCTGTGTCTATTAGTAATTGTTGTTGTTGTTTTTCGAGTTTTAATTCTGCGCTAAGTAGCTCTTTTCGAATGGTGGGGTAGTCTGAAATTTCGGTTTGAATGGTTTTAAGATAGGCGCGTGTGGCTCGTAGGGGCTTTAAAGCCTGTTGATCAAACTCGGCAATGCACGACTCAAGTTCACTCAGTTGAGAGAGTGTTACAGCCAGCTCTAAAGAATCAAGATAATAGAGCAGCAGGCAAAGGTTAACATTTTTACCTTGCTGGTTTTGATAGCCTAATAGCTTTGCTTGCATGCCATCTTCGCTATAAAGATGGCATGCAAACTGCCAAAATTCCTCGCTATTAAGCGGTTTCATCGGCAAACGCCTGCTCTTTTTCTTCAAGCTCTTCAAGTGCCATGAGCAGCTCTTCTTCAACGTCATTAAGCTTTGGAGTTAAGCTTGCTTGCTTAGCGAGTAGCTCGGTTAGCTTGGCTTTATTCTCATCACTGTATAAGTCATTATCGGCAAGCGCGCTTTCGATTTCCCCAAGCTCTGTTGAGTACTTATCAAGTTGCTTTTCAAGCTTGTCGATTTGCTTTTTCAACGGCTGCACTGATTTTCTGAATTCGGCTTCTAAGCGTTTTTGCTCTTTGCGGTTAACGCTTGAATGGGCTTTAGGGGTATTGTCTTCGTTGCTTTTAGCTGCTTCTTTGTTGGCGTTGAGTAGCCACTGGTAATAGGCATCAAGGTCATAACCAAATTGCGTTACTTCGCCGTTATCAACGAGGTAATACTCATCAGCGGTATTTTTTAACATGTGACGGTCATGCGATACAGTAACCATTGCACCTTCAAAACCTTGTAGCGCCATCACTAGGGCATGGCGCATTTCTAAATCTAGGTGGTTAGTTGGCTCATCGAGTAACAGTAGATTTGGCTTTTGATACACTAACATGGCTAACACTAAGCGGGCCTTTTCACCGCCAGAAAACGGTGCAACTGGCTCAAGCGCTTTATCGCCAAAGAATGCAAAACCACCTAAAAAGTCGCGTAATGACTGCTCTGTTGCCTGCGGATTTAAGCGTTGTAAATGTGTTACTGCGCTAGCTTTTAGATCGAGTGACTCCAGCTGATGCTGCGCAAAGTAACCAATGTTTAAGCCCTGATGCTGAAATACTTCTCCAGCTTGTGGTTGTAATTCGCCAGCTAATAATTTGATTAATGTTGATTTACCTGCACCATTTCGGCCAAGCAGCGCAATACGGCTACCCGGAACTAGGTTTAGCTTAATGCTATGCAAAATAGTGGTATCGCCGTAGCCAGCTTTAGCTTGGTCGAGCGTCATTAATGGATTTGGCAGGGCTGTAGGCTCAGCAAACTCAAAATCAAAGGGTGAATCAGCATGGGCCGGTGCCAACTTTTCCATGCGTTCTAAGGCTTTTACTCGGCTTTGTGCCTGCTTAGCCTTACTGGCTTTTGCTTTAAAACGCGTAATAAACTTTTCTAGATGAGCAATTTGTTCTTGCTGCTTTTCGAACATGGCTTGCTGTTGTAATAAACGCTCTGCTTTTTGGCGTTCGAATTGCGAGTAATTGCCTTTATAAACATTTATTTTTTGTGCGTCTATATGCCAAATTTGGTCAACGACGGCATCTAAGAATTCGCGGTCATGAGAAATCAGTACTAGGGTGCCTGTGTAGGCACGTAAGAATCGTTCTAGCCAATAAACAGCATCGAGATCTAAGTGGTTGGTTGGCTCATCCAGCAGTAATAAATCGGCATCACGAATAAGTGCTTGTGCTAAGTTTAAACGCATACGCCAACCACCTGAAAAGGCACTCACCGGGTTGTCTATTTGCTCATTACTAAAACCTAAACCGTGTAATAGTTCACCCGCTTTTGCTTCAATGCTGTAGCCTTGAATATGTTCTAGACCAATATGTGCTTTTGCTTGCGCATCACCATCGTTATTTTGCTCGGCTTCACGGAGTGCGATTCTTAATGTGTAGTACTCAGGGTGACCTTGTAATACGTAATCTATGGCGCTTATTTCAAGGGCTGGTGTTTCTTGTTTAACAGAGGCTATTGACCAATCTTTTGGTATTTGGCATTCACCAGCATCAAGCTGTAACTCAGACTTTAATAGCGCGAACAAGGTTGATTTACCACAACCATTAGCGCCCACTAGGCCAACCTTATGTTCTGGGAATAAGGTTGCAGAGGCACCTTTTAATAAGGCGTTGCCACCTCGTAGTAGCTCGATGTCTGAAATTTGGATCATGAAAGTTTACTTGCACTGCATAGATTAAATTTTGCTTATCATAACACGGATCACATTAGGCTTCGCAATCGTATCAAACAGAGAATTATTAGGCTAAAATAGCCGCCTACATGCCACGGGAGATCATTTATGAGACAAAAGAAACGCTTTATCGCCGGTGCATCATGCCCTGAGTGTAAAGCTATGGATACTATGATGCTATACAAAGAGCACGATGTTGAAAAAGTAGAATGCGTACAGTGTGGCCATAAAATGACGCAACCAGAGAAAGCGGTGCAAGCGTCAACCCGCCAGTTTGAGCAAGTAATTGGTGTATTTAAGCCGGGCGAATAACACCCGGCTTGTAACCCTCACATTAATAGTGTGGCGGAGGCGGCTCTTGCATCTGCGACATTAATGAAGGCTGTTGTGCTTCTTTGATTTTTTCTGCCAGCAACTCAGTCTGGCGTTTCATTTTTGCCAGCTGCTGTTGGTGTGCTTTAAGCTCATCATTCAATATTTCAATTGTTTCATCTTGAAAAGCGACTTTCGCTTCAAGTTCCATTAGACGATTTTCAATTGTGTTCATTCGATTCTCTTAAATTAAAACTTTCAGCAAATCCGCTGGAGCTTTCGGTTAATAACGCTTGGCTGTTATCAGTAAACGCAACATCTAACACCACGGCCGATTTTGGGCGACTTCCTTCACGAGGAATGACCTGCCACGTTTGTAACTTCTTACCTGAGTTTAGCTGCCATAATTCGACGAGTCTATTTGGTGACCCAGTTGCAATTAAACTCCCTTCTTCATTAAAGCGAGCGGCGGTAAAAATTTTCTGACGCGCAATATACTGCAGTTTGCTAACAAGATCACCTGTAGTCAGTTGCCATACATTTGCTTGCTTCATACTGTCTGCTGTAAATGCATAACGACCTTGTGGGTCAAGGGCAACTTGCGTGACGCGAGTCGGGTGATTAAAGCGGTGAATGACTTGCCCTGTCCGGGTATCCCAAAAGTAGGCCACATAGTCATTAGAACCACTAATGGCGAAATGGCCGTTAGGGGATAAATCAACAACATTTACTTTTTCTTGGTGACCAAGGAACTCTATACGACGTCCGGTCTCTAAGTTCAGGTATACAACAACACCATCGGCGCGACCATATAAAACACTCTGGCCTTGATTACTAATTGCGATATCTCTGATTGTTGAGGCGTGTATTTTGTAATAACCTGAGTTTTCACCTGTGGCGATGTCCCATACAGCAAAGGTTGATTTTTCTGCGGTAACAGCATGGCTGTTGTCATAGGAAATTGCCACGGTATGAACAAGGCTATCTTGGTTTTGCTGTTGGAACCATTGGTATTTTAATACGTGCTGTTGATTATCCCACAGCGCGACCCCATGGTGTATTGATGAGATTAAGCTGTATTTACCATCGTGCGAAAGTGCAGAGGCAAATGCTCCTTGTGCAGCATGCTCGTAGCGTGCTGTAGATTGCTCATGTTGTTCTGAGCAAGCAACAACCAAGCCAAGGCTCAGTAGATACAAAAAAGTACGAAATATCGACATATTACGGGTATTTCCCCTTAACTCTTAGTGATTGAGAGGTTAGACTAGGTCTCATGGAAGGCCTAGGTTGTTAGTCTAATCACTAGCTTATGCATTTGCATGACGTTTAGTTATTAGACAAGCAGCCTACCACGTAGGTCGTAACTCTTTAACTAGTAATAATACAATAATTGACAACTGCAAAGTGTGTCGGAGATATAAAATGAGAAAGACGATTAAATTGTCATTGATTGCAGCGTCAGTTTTAGCGCTTACAGCTTGTAATCAGGAAGCAAAAAAAGAGCAGCAAGCTGAGGTTAAACTAGAGACTGAAGCACAACAACAAGCATACGGTATTGGTGCATCTGTTGGTAACTTCTTAAACCAAGACCTAGCAGAAAAGAAAGAATTAGGTGTTGAGCTTGATGAAGCGCTACTTAAGCGCGGTTTCGAAGACGCACTTGCAGGTAATGCTAAGCTTGATGATGAAAAAATTCGTGAAGTGTTAACTGCGCTTGATCAAAGCATTCGCACTAAACAACAAGAAAAAGCGAAAGTAGAAGCTGAAAAGAGCAAAGCTGAAGGCGAAAAATTCTTAGCTGAAAACGCGAAGAAAGAAGGCGTTACAGTAACTGAGTCTGGCCTACAGTACGAAGTGATCACACAAGGTGAAGGTGAAAAGCCAGTAGCAACTGACGTTGTTAAAGTACACTACAAAGGTACTTTACTAGACGGCACTGAGTTTGATAGCTCTTACTCACGTAATGAACCAACTACGTTCCCACTTAACCGTGTGATCCCAGGTTGGACTGAAGGTTTACAATTAATGCCAGTTGGCTCTAAGTACAAGTTCACTATTCCATCTGAACTTGCATACGGTGAGCGTGATCTTGGTAAGATCCCAGCTAACTCAACGCTTGTTTTCGAAGTAGAATTACTTGAAATCCAAAGCGATGAAAAAGCAGTACCAGCTGAGTAATATTTAACTCAATAAAAAAGGGCCGAATGGCCCTTTTTTTATGCGCGAATTGGTATTAACTAAATGCCGCTTCTGTCATTTTTAATGTGCCACCATCTGCATCAAGCTCAACCAAAGTGCCAACAGGCAAGATAAATTGGCGCTTAATATGGCCAATCATAGCCCCACGATAAGCAGGAATCCCCAGCGGTTTAATATAGTCTGCAAAAATATCATCTAGGGTTAATGAACCATAACCACGACCTGGCCTACAGTCATTACAATCGCCAAATACAAAGCCTGCAATCTTATCAAGTGCGCCCATAAGTTTTAGTGTGCTCATCATTCTGTCAATTCGATAGGGCGCTTCGTCGATATCTTCTAAAAATAAAATTGCGCCGTCAAAATCGGGTAAATAGCTTGATCCCGCAAGTGCAGTCAGTACCGTTAAATTACCTCCAATTAACTGTCCTGTAGCCTTTCCTGAAGTAATTGTTTGGGTCAGGTATTGTGTGTTAACGAGCTCATCATCGGCTTTCGGCAAATTTTGAAAATGCATTAGTTTACGCGCTTCGAACATGTCTTTAAATTGCGCTACATGAAACGGATTCCAATCACTCGATGCATTGGGACCATGAAAGCTGATCAGCCCTGCTTTAGAGAGTAATGCGTTATGCAATGCTGTAATATCCGAATAGCCCATTAGAGGTTTTGGGTTGTTACGGATCATTGCGTAGTCGAGTAAAGGTAAAATACGGGCAGCCCCTGAGCCGCCGCGTAAACACAAAATGGCATCAACCTCTTTGTCGCTGAATAAACTGTTTAAATCACCGGCTCGCATCGCATCAGTGCCTGCTAAATGCCCTCGTCTTGCCAAAATGTTTGGTGCAAGCTTAGCTTTATAACCCAGCGCCTCTATAACGCCTTGTGCTAATAAAATATCAGCGTGCGCAGCAGTGGCGGCAGAGGGGCTACATATGCCAATTGTGCCGCCTTTAGGAAGAGCTTTTGGCTTAATTAATGTTTGGGTACTGCTATTCTGAGCAGCCATTAAGGGAGCGGATGTTAGACTTGCGCCAGCGGCAAGGATTGAAAGTGACTTTAAAAATGACCGTTTGTTCATAGCGAACCTCATGTTTTTATAATATGAGTATCGCATTGAAAGAATTATTTCAAATTTTTGT
This sequence comes from Pseudoalteromonas sp. PAR1, assembly GCF_947311895.1. Classification (NCBI taxonomy): domain Bacteria; kingdom Pseudomonadati; phylum Pseudomonadota; class Gammaproteobacteria; order Alteromonadales; family Pseudoalteromonadaceae; genus Pseudoalteromonas; species Pseudoalteromonas sp. PAR1. The sequence goes on from NZ_CAMZMY010000030.1 coordinate 10,234, forward strand.
TACGAAATGGAATAGTTGATTCTTTTGGAGGATGAAGCTTTACCACCAATCAAGCCGTTTTTAGACTTATATGGCGCAAGGTATTTATGGTTGGGTGCAAATCACTAGTACTTTCAGCAGAGAAATGCTTCTCTGCTGTCATCGCAAATTAGCTTGTATGATTCGAATAAAGGTTATCGATTAACTCATCTTCTAATTCAAAGCGTAACTCAAGTGCCTCACCTAATGTAGACAAGTCTTTATCAAACTCATCAAGTAAGTCATCTTTGTCAACTTCAGCATATTTATCATTAAAGTCGAGAGCGACGTCAGTTGTTTCTGAAATACGCGGGTAAAGAGCATTTGCTAGGTTTTGGCTTTCAGGGCCTTTCTCTTTGCAGGCTTTTGCGATGTCGTCATATATTTCAAAGTGACCAGCAGAAAGATAATCCATTAGAATTTGGCAAAAATTCTGAATTTGCAGTTGATCCGGTAGGGCGTGATCTTTCTTCTCGTACGGTGAAAAGCCAGCAATACGACAGAATAACACCAATAATTCTTGGCGCTCTGTTAGCCATTTGTCTATTACAGAGTGACTGCCACCCCATTTTTGTTGAGCTTTTTCCAAACGCGTCAGCATATTTCATCTCCTCGCTGAGTAGGTTTTCCTTTGTATATATAAAAAGGAAATATGACACAAAGATCAACTAAATTCTTAGTGTCTAATTGCAACAGATTGTAAAAGCCATCCTAAGCACGTAATTTTTTACAATGAAATTGCAACGCAACGACACCTGAGGCTAGCTTTTATGCTCTAACAGCAGTGTATGGGAAATAAATCAAAACTACTAGTGTTAATTTTGCATTACTTATCTAATGGGAGGAGGGGTAATTTGCTGATTCTAAAAAGAAAAAACCACCTGTAAAGGTGGTTTAATTCTTTTTCTATGACTTGTTAAAACAAGCGTTCTTATTGTTATGGGAAGATTATTGTTCTTCTTGTTATAAGATTTTTATTGTTGTTATTGTTAACGCGGGATAAGTTATACCAAGCTTTTTGGTATGTTGCAAATTTATTAATGAAAAGTTTTAAAATTATTTTATTTTCGCTCAAAAAACGCACTATAGGCTTAGGCTGACCTAAAAAACATGATCTATATCTAGCCATGATTATCTATCCATAGTGAGACGTGTAATATGGTGGTACAATCTGCACAATTTCATTCAGTTCTAGGATTCTATACGCATGAGCGAATTAAAAAACGATCGTTATTTACGTGCACTACAAAAGCAACCTGTTGATGTCACACCGGTATGGATGATGCGCCAAGCTGGCCGTTATTTACCTGAGTACCGCGCTACACGTGCCCAAGCAGGCGACTTTATGAGTTTATGTAAAAATGCTGAACTTGCTTGTGAAGTAACGTTACAGCCATTACGTCGTTATCCGCTTGATGCTGCTATTCTATTCAGTGATATTTTAACTATTCCTGATGCTATGGGCTTAGGTCTTTACTTTGAAACAGGTGAAGGTCCGAAATTTGAACGTCCGATTTCTTCATTAGCAGATGTTAAAAAAATCCCAAATATCGATCCAACTGATGAGCTTGGTTATGTGATGAATGCGGTAAGTACGATTCGTCGCGAATTAAAAGGTGAAGTACCGCTAATTGGTTTCTCTGGTTCACCTTGGACACTTGCCACTTACATGGTTGAAGGTGGTAGCAGCAAAACATTCGGTAAAATCAAAAAAATGGCTTTTGCTGAGCCACAAACACTGCACTTACTACTTGATAAATTAGCTGACTCAGTCATTGACTATTTAAACGCGCAAGTTAAAGCGGGCGCGCAATCGTTAATGGTATTTGACTCATGGGGCGGTGTATTAAGCCCACGTGACTACAATGAGTTTTCATTACAGTACATGCACAAGATTGTTGATGGCTTAATTCGCGAACACGATGGTCGTAAAGTGCCAGTGACGTTATTTACTAAAAATGGTGGTCAGTGGATTGAAGCAATTGCAGCAACAGGCTGTGATGCAGTAGGTCTGGACTGGACTATTAACATCGGTGATGCAAAACGTCGTGTTGGCGATAAAGTTGCGCTGCAAGGCAACATGGACCCAGCAATGCTGCATGGCACGCCTGAGCGTATTCGCCAAGAAGTTGCCACTATCCTAGAAGACTTTGGTACAGGCTCTGGCCATGTATTTAATCTAGGTCATGGTATTACACCAGATGTTGATCCAGAAAACGCAGGTGTATTTATTAACGCCGTTCATGAGTTCAGCGGTAAATACCACAAATAAGCAACAGCTAATCGTAAAAAAGCCCGCATTAAGCGGGCTTTTTTATTTATTTAAACAAACGATTTAAACCATTTAATGCGGCTACGCGATAGGCTTCGGCCATGGTCGGGTAGTTGAACGTGGTATTTACAAAGTAATCAATGTTATTGCCGCCGTTCTTTTGTTCCATAATTGCTTGCCCGATGTGAACGATTTCAGAGGCACGCTCACCGAAGCAATGCACACCCAGTACTTCTTTGGTATCAACATGGAATAGAATCTTTAAGCTACCTACCTCGGTGCCAGCTATTTGCGCACGCGCTAAATGCTTAAATTGAGCACGGCCTACCTCATAAGGGATTTTCGCTGCAGTTAGCTCTTGCTCTGTTTTACCCACTGAGCTCATTTCAGGAATTGTATAAATACCCGCTGGAATATCAATGATCAGCTTCTCATCGCAATTACCACATGCAATCGCATCGGCAGCAATACGGCCTTGGTCAAATGCTGCACTTGCAAGGCTTGGGTAACCAATTACATCACCTACAGCATAAATATTATCGACTTCTGTTTGGTATGTTTCATTTACTTTAAGCTGGCCACGACCATCCGCTTTTAGGCCCACAGCCTCAAGGTTTAACGTATCTGTATTACCAGTACGACCATTAGCAAATAAAATACAGTCAGCTTTTACTCGCTTGCCAGATTTTAAGTGCATCACCACACAATCATCACGGGTTTCTACTCTATCAAACTCTTCGTTATGACGAATAACAATGCCGCTATTCCAAAAGTGATAGCTTAGTGCATCTGAGATTTCCGCATCCATAAAGGCAAGCAGGCGGTCGCGGGTATTCACTAGATCAACTTTTGCACCTAAACCTTTAAAGATAGAGGCGTACTCACAACCAATTACACCTGCACCATAAATTAGTACGCGATGAGGGTCATGCTCAAGGCCTAAAATTGTATCGCTGTCGTAAATGCGTGGGTGGGTAAAGTCTACACCAGGTGGACGGTAAGGGCGCGAGCCAGTAGCAATAACGATTGTTTGTGCGGTGATAGTTTCAAATGAACCGTCTAAGTGAGTCACCTTAATGGTGTGTTTATCAATAAACTCAGCATCGCCTTGATACATATGAATGCGATTACGCTCATAAAAGCTGCTACGTAAATTAGATTGCTTTGAGATGACGTTACTTGCATGGTGCAAAATATCAGGGAAAGTTAAGCGGTTAGGACGCTCGCTGATATTAAATAGCGGGTTTGCTTTATATTCAATGTAACGGCTTACTGAATGACGTAATGCTTTAGACGGGATAGTACCCCAGTGCACACAGCCGCCACCGACCGCTTCTTGACGCTCAATAACAGCCACTTTCTTGTTACTTTTAGACAGGTTCATGGCGGTACCTTCACCGCCAGGACCTGTGCCTATGATGATCGCATCATATTGATAAGATGGAGTATCTTTTTGCTTTACTTGTTGTTTGGCCACAGCCGCTCCTATGTTAACTAAAAGAGGCTTTTAACAACCTCGCATTTAGTGCAAGCCAAGCCTGCTTTTGGTTTTCCCAAGCGGCTTCAAGCTCGTGATATTGTGTCATTAATGCTGATTTTTCGCATTGTTTCATCATTTTGCTTTTCTTGATGTCTAACACGCGTTTTTGCAAGGCACAAAAATGCTGCAACTTCTTCAGCAATAAATCATATTCAGATTGTAGTAATGTAAGCTTATCTTGCGCTAAAGGCAATTTTGCAAGGCGAACTTGGGTTTTATTCATTAAGGTTTCGGCTTTGGCTTTTTCAATACGTTCCACAGGGGTGCGTTTTAGTTTTGAAGCCAGGCCTAGCGCTGCTAATGAGCGGATCATCCACTTTGTAGGATCATAGTGATACCACTTAATGCCATTGCGATAGTCACTAGCAAAAATATGGTGGAAGTTATGGTAGCCTTCACCGTAGGTGAATAATGCTAAAAAGCCATTATCACGTGCCGTGTTTTTTTCGGTGTAAGGGCGAGAACCCCAAATATGCGCAACTGAGTTAATGAAAAAAGTAAAGTGCTGGCTTAATACTAAACGCAGTAAACCGGCTAGTAATAACATACCCCATACATCGCCAAGCATTAAACCTAGCAATAAAGGAATACCAAAATTAGTCGCAATAACTAATTTCATATAATGACGATGTTGCCACATTACTACTTTATTTTTTTGTAAGTCACGGCAGTTGTTGTAGTTACTGTATTCTTCACCTTGATAATCGCGCAGCATCCAACCAATGTGGCTATACCAAAAGCCATTTGTTGCAGCGTAAGGGTCTTTGATTGGATCATCAACTTGACCATGGTGAATACGGTGATCGCTACTCCAGTGCAACGCACTGTTTTGTAATGCAAATGCGCCACCAAAGGCAAAAATCACTTCAATAACTGGGTGAACATCATATGCTTTGTGCGCCCATAAGCGGTGATAACCTGCAGTAATCGATAGTCCTGCATAAAACATACAGCCAACAAATGCGATCCAGTGTGTACTGGTAAAACCGTAAGTCAGACCATACCAAGGTACAAGAGTGATCGCGGCTAAAAATGTCAGGCTAAAAAAGAGGACGTTAGTCCAAATAATAGGTGGTTTTTTCATCTAAATTAATCTCGGCGTACAACTGTACGCTAAAATAGTATTTCAAACTCTTCGCGTCAAGTATTAGACTGTCTCATTAACCGAAAATCATTAAAAGTTCACGCTGGGAGTTTCCATGTCGGGTGTTAGGGCACAACAGAAACAAAAAACACGACAAGCACTAATTGAAGCTGCATTTAATCAACTAAGTGCAGATCATAGTTTTTCAAACCTAAGCTTACGTGAAGTTGCCCGTGAAGCAGGGATAGCGCCAACCTCTTTTTATCGCCACTTTAAAGATATGAATGAACTTGGTTTAACAATGGTTGATGAAGCCGGATTAACGTTACGTCAACTAATGCGTCAAGCTCGTCGCCGAATCGCCAGTGGTGGCAGCGTTATAAGTACTTCCATAGTGACTTTTATGGAGTTTATAGATAATTCAAGTAACCAATTTAGGCTGTTATTACGTGAGCGCTCTGGCACTTCAAAAGCATTTCGTGCTGCAGTAGCACGCGAAATTAAACACTTTATTTTAGAGCTTGCCCATTATCTTGAAAGCGAAACTCCTTGCGATGCGACTCATGCTTATATTCAAGCAGAAGCTATGGTTACGCTCGTTTTTAATGCAGGTGCTGAAGCGTTAGATATCGAAGGCCAGCAACGTGAAGAATTAGTAGAGCGACTGATCTGGCAATTACGTTATATTGCCCGCGGTGCAACTTTGTATGTACGTGATAACCATCAATCTTAAAAGTTAATCTAAACAATACAGTGATTGCTGAACGAATATTTAAACGCCGTTTTCATTAGTTTTGGATATTATATCCATATTCAATGGTTCTTAAGGTTTGTTTTTTCTATTTTGTGTAAATAAAAATGTGTTTTTTGAAAAAATTATGCTTGCAAGCTGGTTTTTTGAATGTTAAAAATACAGCTCACTGAACACACATTTAGATAAATACAATGCAAATGATTCGTTTAATTACATTAAAACTAAACCTCTTACTGCTTAAATCAGTGAGCGGGGCTTAGTGTATTTGCATTTGTAGAACATTAAAAAACCCCGCAAACGCGGGGTTTTTTTTATCTCGCTAATGGGTCATTGGGAACGAGGACAGTTTTATGAAAGATAAGGTTTGGATTTTTGACACAACGTTACGTGATGGTGAGCAAGCATTAAAAGCAAGCCTAACCGAAGACGACAAAATTCAACTTGCGCATACCATTAGCCGCTTAAATGTGGATGTAATGGAAGTAGGTTTTCCGGTATCAAGCCCGGCGGATTTTCGCTCAGTACAGCGAATTGCGACTGAAGTGAAAGGGCCGATTATTTGTGGTTTAGCTCGCGCTGTAGCAAAAGACATAGAAGCCTGTGGTGAAGCACTTCGTCCGGCAGAGCAAGGCCGTATCCATACTTTTATCGCAACCAGCCCATTACACCTTGAGCACAAATTACGTATGAGCTTAGACGATGCAACAGCGATGGCTGTTAAGTCGATTAAACTTGCGCGTAACTACACGGATGACGTTGAATTTTCTTGTGAAGATGCTGGCCGCACACCGCATTGGGATTTATGCCGTATCGTTGAAAGTGCTATTGATGCGGGTGCATCAACTATCAACTTACCTGACACCGTAGGTTATGTAACGCCAGACGAATACGCTGCGATGATCCATCACTTAATGAACAATGTGCCAAATATCGACAAGGCGCGTTTAAGTGTGCATTGCCATAACGATTTAGGCTTAGCGGTTGCTAACTCAATTGCTGCGGTACAAGCCGGTGCTCGCCAAATCGAATGTACGATTAATGGTATTGGTGAGCGTGCAGGTAACTGCTCGCTTGAAGAAGTGGCGATGATCATGAAGATGCGTGAAGACCACTTAAAAGTGCATACCGATATTCGCAGTGAAGAAATATACCGTGCTTCGCGCCAAGTCGCGAAGATTTGTAATATGCCAGTGCAGCCAAACAAAGCAATTGTTGGTGAAAATGCCTTTGCACATAGCTCAGGAATCCACCAAGACGGCGTATTAAAAGCGCAAAACACTTACGAAATTATGTCGCCAGAAAGTGTCGGTGTACCAAATAACCAATTAAACATGACCTCGCGTTCAGGTCGTCATGTTATTGAGCATCGTTTAGAAGAGTTAGGCTATCAAAAATCTGATTATGATATGGATAGCTTGTATGAAAGTTTCTTAGCATTAGCAGACCAAAAAGGCACTGTGTATGACTACGACTTAGAAGCGATGATTTACTTTAATCAAATCAAAGATAAAGATGAGAAGTACCAACTTGAGTTTGTTAACTCTACGTCTAACTCGCAATCAGTGGCGAGCTCAACAATCGGCATGACAATTGATGGCGAGTCTAAGCAAGAGGCAGCAACGGGTAATGGTCCAGTTGAAGCATCATTCTTAGCAATTGAGCGCTTAACGGGTATGTCGGTCGAAATGATTGAATACAACCTAGAAGCAACAGGCCAAGGTGCCAGCTCACTAGGGCAAGTGAATATTATCGCTAAATACGATGGCCGCCCTTATCACGGCGCGGGCATTGCAGCGGATGTGGTTGAAGCGTCAGTACGCGCCATGATCCGCGTTTATAACTTAATTTATCGTGCACAAAAAGTGTCTGATTTAAAACAACAGAGGAAAGCAGGATGAGTCAATCGAATTACAGTATCGCAGTATTAGCAGGCGACGGGATTGGTCCAGAAGTTATGGCAGCAGCAGAAACCGTCTTGGATGCTGTAAGCGAAAAGTTTGGTTTTACTTTGACTCGTCATCACCACGCGATTGGTGGTGCTGCCATTGATGAGTTTGGTCAGGCACTGCCGCAAAGCACATTGAGTGCTTGTGAAAGCGCCGATGCGATTTTATTTGGCTCGGTAGGTGGTCCTAAGTGGGAAAACTTACCACCGAATGAGCAACCTGAGCGAGCTTCGTTGTTGCCACTGCGTAAGCATTTTGGTTTGTTCTGTAATTTACGCCCAGCACAATTATTACCAGCACTGAGCGCTGCATCACCACTGCGTGCAGATATCAGTGCACAAGGCTTTGATATCTTATGTGTGCGCGAGCTAACCGGTGGTATTTATTTCGGTGAAAAAGGCCGCAGTGGCGAAGGAGAGCAAGAAGTTGCTTTCGATACCCAAACATATTCACGTAAAGAAATTGAGCGCATCGCCCGCTTTGCATTTGAAGCCGCTAAGCTGCGTAGCAATCACGTTACTTCGGTTGATAAAGCGAATGTGTTAGCGTCAAGTGTACTTTGGCGTGAAGTGGTCACTGAAGTGAGTAAAGACTACCCAGAAGTAAGCCTTGACTACATTTATGTTGATAACGCGGCGATGCAATTAGTAAAACAGCCAAGCCAGTTTGATGTACTACTTTGCGATAACTTATTTGGCGACATTTTGTCTGATGAGTGCGCGATGATCACAGGTTCTATGGGCTTATTACCATCAGCAAGTTTGAATCAGTCTGGCTTTGGTTTATATGAGCCAGCTGGTGGCTCAGCACCAGATATCGCAGGTAAAGGGGTGGCAAACCCTATCGCACAAATTTTAAGTGCTGCGCTTATGCTGCGCTACTCACTAGGTCAAGATGAAGCGGCTCGTACCATTGAAAAAGCGGTAGCAGAAGCAGTTGAAGCCGGTGTTGGTACGCCAGATATCTACCCAAATGCAGGGTATACCACCAGTGATGTTGCTGCGGCAATTGTGGCACGTATTTAATTAAAAATTGTTTGCGCTGAGCTCGTCACTCAGCGTAACTAAAATGAGGGAATAGCAAGTGGCCCAAACCTTATACGATAAAATTTGGCAAGCTCATGTAGTCGCCAGCATAAATGATCAAACCGATTTACTTTATATCGACCGTCACCTAGTTCATGAAGTTACATCGCCGCAAGCCTTTGCTGGTTTACGTGAGAAAAACCGCAAAGTACGTTGCCCAGAAAAAACCTTTGCGACCATGGACCATAACGTTTCAACAAAAAGCCGCTCATTAGATGCTGCGAGTGAAGTGTCGAAAAATCAATTAATGGCATTGGATGCAAACTGTAAAGAGTTTGGTATTCAACTTTATGATTTAAATTCGATTAATCAAGGTATTGTGCATGTAATGGGGCCTGAGCAGGGCATTACTTTACCGGGCACAACTATTGTGTGTGGTGACAGCCATACCTCTACTCATGGTGCATTTGGTGCACTAGCGCACGGTATAGGTACTTCAGAAGTTGAGCATGTTCTAGCCACTCAAACGTTACAGCAGAAAAAAGCCAAGTCGTTAAAAATTCAAATAAATGGTCGCCTACGTCCAACTGTTACTGCTAAAGATTTAATCATGGCGGTGATCGGTAAATTAGGCACTGCGGGTGGTACTGGCTATGTTGCTGAATTTTGTGGTGAAGGAATCGAAGCGCTGTCTATGGAAGCGCGCATGACGCTTTGTAATATGAGTATTGAAATGGGTGCAAAAGCGGGTTTAATCGCACCAGATCAAACAACTTATGATTATTTAAAAGGTCGCCCATTTGCACCACAAGGTGCGGACTTTGATAGTGCCGTTGCCTACTGGCAAACACTAAAAACTGATGAAGGCGCAGAGTTTGATCATGTTGTTGAATTGGAGGCTGCTGACATTCAACCGCAAATTACTTGGGGTACCAGCCCTGAGCAAGTGATTGGCGTAGATGAATGTATTCCTGATCCTGAGCAAGAACCAGATCTAATCAAAGCTGATGCAATTCGTAGCGCACTAAAATATATGGGCTTAAAAGCGGGTGATAAATTATCTTCAGCGACTGTTGATACCGTATTTATTGGCTCATGTACAAATAGCCGTATTGAAGATTTACGTGCTGCCGCGCAGATTGTAGAAGGCAAGCAAGTTGCAGCGGGTGTTGAAGCTCTGATTGTTCCAGGTTCTGGCCTTGTTAAAAAACAAGCCGAAGATGAAGGCCTTGCTGATATCTTCAAAGCGGCTGGTTTTGAATGGCGTGAGCCGGGTTGTTCAATGTGCTTAGCAATGAATGATGACAGATTAGAAGCTGGTAAACGCTGTGCATCTACTTCAAATCGTAACTTTGAAGGTCGCCAAGGTCGCGGTGGACGCACGCACTTAGTGAGCCCAGCAATGGCTGCGGCAGCGGCAATTCATGGTCGTTTTGTTGATATCAGAGGAGAAGCCTAATGAGCGTATTTTTTAGTGGCTTAATGGCCCCGTTAGATAAAAACAATGTTGATACTGACCAAATAATTCCAAAGCAGTTTTTAACGTCGACCAGCCGTGATGGCTTTGATGCGGCGCTTTTTTACGATTGGCGTTATTTAGATAACGGCGAGCCAAATCCTGAGTTTATTTTGAACCGTCCTTGTTACCAAGGTGCGCAAATTCTTTTAACTCGCGACAATTTTGGTTGTGGTTCATCGCGTGAGCACGCGCCATGGGCATTAAAGCAATATGGTTTTGAAGTGATCTTAGCGGAAAGCTTTGCCGATATTTTCTTTAATAACTGCGGCAATAACCAAATGCTTGCTATCGCATTACCAGCAGAAACACTTGAGCAATTATTTGTGCTGAGTGAACAGCATGATGATATTCATATTGAAGTTGATTTAGAAAACCAACAGCTTCGTAGCGATAAGTTTGACACTATTCACTTTGATATTCGCCATGATATTAAAGAGCGCTTATTAAGCGGCTTAGACTTTATCGGTGTGACTGAAACACTTAACAGCCAAATTGATGCCTTTGAGCAGCAACTTAAAGCTGAGCGTCCTTGGCAATAAGTAGGTTTTACATGTGGAACTTAAACGCGGCGAGAGCCGCGTTTTTATTTTTGGGAACATTTTAGCCAATAATTATGTAAGGTTATGATTGATAGAAGCTTTGCTTTTGGTGATTGGCACTCTTTATTAGTCTAGTAGTCAAAATTAAATAACTCAGCTGTTTAAATTGTCTGTGCTATTTCTGCATATGATACTCATGTGTTTAAATCCTTTTAAGAATTAATGATTTAGTTGTTTTGTATGAGCGCAGTCATTTTTAGTGGTTGTTTTGTATTGCAATTTGTTGGCGGTATATGAGCGTGCTCACCAGATGGTTTTAGGTTGTTTAGCTAATTTATTTCCTTTCTGCTTAGGGGCAGGCTAGGCTAGCGACATCATAATTTAAATAAAGGAACACACCATGAAATACTTAGTGGCATCGATACTCGTAGCAGCATCATCAGTAGCGGCTGCACGACCTGCGCCGTTAGTGTCAATTCCAAGCCATGACGGCTTTTTTGATAACATTGCGGCCCATTGCGGTAAAGCTTACGAAGGTAAAGTGAGCGTTGATAACGCTGCAGGCCCTAGCTCGTTTGCGGGCAAAAAGTTAGTAATGCATGTACGTCGTTGTAACGAGCGTGAGTTACAAGTGCCATTTCATGTGGGTGATGATGCATCTCGTACTTGGATCATCACAAAAACGGGCAGTGGACTTAGTTTAAAGCATGATCATCGCCATGAAGATGGCAGCGATGACAAATCAACCATGTATGGTGGTCATACCCTTGATGCGGGTTTTGCTAATGCGCAGTCATTCCCGGCTGATCAATATTCAAAAGAATTGTTTGCAAGCCAAGGTATTCCCCAATCAATGGGTAACACGTGGCAAATGTATATTTATCCAAAGCAATTTACGTATCGCTTAGTACGTGAAGGACGTGAGTTTCGCGTTGATTTTGATTTAACTAAACCTATTACGCCGCCAAGCGCACCATGGGGATATGAAGACTAGTACTATTTAGCTTCGTCTTCACATTGCAAAACAACCGTTAAAGGTGGCTGGTAGGCACGTGGTTTAGTTGGAAAACGTTCATACTCCTGCACCCCATCAGTCACTCTTAACATAAACGGTTCATCTTTACAGAGCCGACTTGCGTGACGTAATAAAAAAACGCTTTGGTTTTTGAAGTGTGCGTAATCATCCGATTGAATTTCTAGATGATAGCGGCCATCTGCTAGTTTGGTTTGATAGTAGTGCACCTTTTCGTCGAAATCGTAGAGCTTTTCTGTTTCGTCTTTTGCTGCGTGCGCATTACTGCAAACCACTAACATTAAAAAGGCGCTAATTAATAGTGCTGGTGTACTTCTCACTTCACTCATAAACACTTAACTCCATGTGATTAAAACCTTGTTTCATAATGATGTTGAACCTGAATTAGCATCCATAGTCAAACTAAGGTAACGTAATGTCTTATACGTAGTCTAACACCCATAGGGGACAAATGTGATGCTCAACAAAATAAAACAACTTTTTTCAACTATGAGTGAGTCGCAATCTAGTATCAGTGAGCATGATCTCAAAACTGCTGTTGCTGCGCTGTTAATTGAGGTTATGCGTGCCGATGATGAATTACAGGATGATGAGCAACAGACCCTGAATGAGACCTTAAAAAAATATTTTTCTTTAACAGATGAAGCTGTTGAAGAGCTTATTGATGGTGCTTCACAAAGCTTAGATGATGCTATTGATTACTTTCAGTTTTCTAAGCAAATTAATGCTCAGTGCAGTGCCGAGCAACGTATTGATATTATCGAGCTGTTGTGGCGTTTGGCCTACGCTGATGGCAATTTAGATAAGCATGAAGAAATGGTTATTCGCCGCGTCGCAAGCTTGCTGTATGTAACCCATGAAGACTTTATCGCTGCTAAGCTAGCAGCGACAAAGCTAAGCTAAGGGTTATTAAATCAGGCTTACTTATTTAATTTGCTCGCTACGCTGACAAGTTGCTGGGCAAGGCTAGCAACTTTTTCGGCTGTATCAGCATCGCTTATGCGGCCTTGCTCATCTAATTTAGTGTGGATAGCAGGTACTGCGAGTTGATCGGCAAGCACTAAACTACCAATACCCGATAAAATATCACGTACGTGATTTAAACCACGTAAGCCACCTAAGCCACCCGGCGAAGCTGCATAAAGTGCTGTAACTTTATTGCGAAATGCAGGTACTGCACCTTGCTCTGTACGAGATGCCCAGTCGATTGCGTTTTTAAGTGGCGCTGTAATTGAGCCATTATATTCTGGGCTTGCTAGTAAAATGCCATCAGCTGCGCGAAGCTTATCTTTTAATAATTGTGCGCCAGCTGGTGTACCTTGCGCTTCAATATCTTCATCAAATAAAGGTAAGTCTAAATCACTTAATTTAATCACTTCTACTTCAGCACCACTTTCGAGGGCGAAGCGTGCAGCTTCATTAATCAGTTTTTGATTAAAGCTGTCTTTACGTAGGCTGCCTGCTAGGGCAATAATTTTTGGTGCTGTCATGATGGCTTCCTTTTTTTAAGCTTCACTGTTGATATGCTCACTTTAGCAAAAAACAGCTTGCAGAAAAGCCAAATTAACGCAAAACTTATGTGCGTATATGCACACAAGGAGCCGTTATGGCGATTCAATTTGATGATTGGCAAGATGTAAAAGTCGCTTACGAGGTGGCAAGACTCGGCACGTTAACCGCTGCTGCCGAATCGTTAGGTGTTCATCACAGCACAGTGCTTAGAAGAATCAACAATTTAGAAGATAACCTTGATGCACGGTTATTTCACCGTCACGCTCGGGGTTATACGGTGACAGAAATTGGCGCTAAATTGTTTGCTACTGCGAAATCGATTAACGCTGAACTTGAAAAGCTTCATAACGATATTGTTGCTGCAGATAGCCAATTGCGAGGCAGTTTATTATTAACTACGGTCAGTGGTTTTATTGATGTGCTGAGCGATGTGTGTGAGCAGTTTCAAAGTTTGCACCCGCAAGTGCAACTCGAAGTTATTCTTGATCAAAACCGTTTACGTCTTGACCACGGTCAAGCGCATATTGCTGTGCGAGCGGGCCCTCGCCCTGACGAAGGTGACTATATTGCCCAGCATTTAGCTGAGCTTTCATCAGGATTTTATGCTTCTAAGAGCTATATTGAAAAGTATGGTATGCCAAAAAACCTTCAGCAGTTGCAGCAGCATAGTTTTGTATCTGGGGTGGCTGGCTATAACGGTAAAGTCCCTTATTTTGCATGGGTAGATCAGCACATTGAGCCGGCGCAAATTAAGTTAAGGGTGTCTGAAACATCAGAAGCAACACGGGCGATTGTCAGAGGCTTAGGAATTGGTGGTCTACAGCATGAAGTGGCAAGCCAATACCCTGATCTGCTTCCAGTGCTTCCTAAAGAGCTAAATTGGCCAACAGACCTTTGGCTGGTGACACATCACTTGGTGCATCGCACAGCCAAAGTACAAGCATTTAGTCAGCTTTTAAAAGCGTATTTTAAAGCGTTAAAAGCTTAAACAGACTTTTTAACGCTAATGCCTAGCCGTTTGGCTAGACGCACAAGGTTGGCTCTATCAACGCTTAAGCTGCGTGCTGTGGCTGCCCAGTTGAGGTTGTGTAGTTCAAGCTGTTGCATAATAAACTGATAGCTAAACGCATCGGTTGCCTCTTTCAGCGATAAGCGAGCGGTTTTTTGTTCGTTAACAGCAATTGGACTTGGTGTTGCAACCGCTGTTTTAGCAATATCACAATGCTCAGGCTCAATAGTAACAATGCTTTGTTGCCATTGCTGTTGCTTGGCTTTGAGTGCCGCGCGGCTGATCACATGTTCAAGCTCTCTCACATTGCCCGGCCAATTATATTGGCGCAGCAGTAATTGTGTATCGCTACTTAGCTTAAGTTGTTTAATCCCTAGTTTTTTAGACGTTTGCTCAACAAAAAAGCCTGCCAGTAAAATAACATCGTTGTCGCGCTCTTTTAATGGTGCAACATGCAATGGGTAGACGCTTAATCGGTGATAAAGATCTGCACGAAAGCGCCCTGCAGCGACTTCTTGTTTTAAGTTTCGGTTGGTTGCTGCAATCACTCTAACATCGACATAACGGCTTTGGTCTTCTCCCACCGTTTGTACTTCACCGCTTTGTAAAACGCGCAATAGCTTACTTTGCATCGCAAGCGGAAGCTCGCCGATTTCATCTAAAAATAACGTGCCGCCATCGGCAAGTTGAAACTTACCCTGACGCGAAGTATGTGCGCCAGTAAACGCGCCTTTACTATGACCAAAAAATTCACTTTCGGCTAAGTTCTCTGGTAATGATGCGCAGTTTAAGTGGATCAACGGCATATCACGGCGTTTTGAGTTTAAATGGATATTGCGTGCAACCAGCTCTTTACCGACGCCTGTGTCGCCTTGTATCAATACGCTAAATTCTGAGGCAGCTACGAGCTGGATATCATTTTTAAGGGTCTGCATTGCTTGGCTATTGCCAATAATTTCGACACCTTCTCGTGTTAGCGCTTCAAGATTAAGCTGTTGTGCAACTTGATGGCTGTGCTGTGCGTGTTGCAAAAGATGCTGCAAGGTTAGGGCATGCTCAACATAGCCTGCTGCTAGCTGTTTTAGTTGATTGAGCTCGTTTATTGCTAAAGCGTCAAAGGCATGTTCATCTAAACTATCAAAGGTTAAAACACCGAGTAATTCAGTGTTGTCTTTGCTGCTCAGCAGTGGCACGCCCATGCAGGCATGAACAGGAAAGTCTCCATGCTGGCTTTGTAATAAACCATCGTAGGGGTCGGGTAGGCCACAATCTTTGGCAAATTTTAACGGCTCACTGCCACGGCATATTTCAAATAAGCGAGGATGCTCTGCTATTTTAAAGCGCCTTCCTAACGTATCGTCCGACAATCCATGCTGGGCTACGGGCTTTAACACATCACCTTGTTTCAATAACAAGGCAACGGCATCACATTCAAGCCAATCATTAATGCAACTCAACAAATAACTGAAATTGTGATCAACTCTGCTTGCCTTGGTAAGGGCAAGAGCAACATCAAGAAGGGGTTTTTTGAGCGCCATGTCAATTTGACCTGAATGTGTGTTTTTGATGCTTTTAATGGTGTGTCATTTTGACTTTTTTATCAAGCGTTAAAGTTTAATTGCCTGATATTTAATGGTTTTTATTTCTGGCTTGAACTGTGCAATAGCTAGGGAAATTAAACCCTGAGAGCACTAATGAAAGTCATTAATTTAACTGAACCTATGCCAGCTAAAATCAAATTTTATCAACTCAGCCAGTGGCCGTTATGGGCATTAGCATTTCGGCCTTTTTTCTTGGCAGCGGGTGCCTTAGCTGTGTTTGCAATGAGTTACTGGTTTTTAGTCTTGGCGGGTTATGCACAGTGGCACCTAACAATGCCCGCAACACTTTGGCATGCTCATGAAATGCTGTTTGGCTTTGCAGGGGTCGTTGCTATGGGCTTTTTGCTCACCGCTGCACAAACATGGACAGGCGTGGCGAGTGTAAGTGGCATAAAGCTCTGTTTGCTGAGCATAATTTGGCTTGCTGCACGACTTAGTTTTTTTATTGATATTGCAGGGTACGAGCAGCTAAATCTTTATATTGTAAGTGCATTACAACTCGTTTGGTGGCTGGCTGGAATTATTATTCTAGCTGACATGCTGATACAGGCGAAAAGCCGCCATAACTATTTATTTATTGTCATCGCATCTTTGCTCTGTGCACTCAATGTGATTTTTTTGAGCTTAGTTGTGCTTAATAAAATGTTGCTGGCACTGGGGGTTGTTGATACTGGCGTACTTATCATGACGCTGCTGGTTGGTGTTGTCGCTGGGCGAGTTGTGCCATTTTTTACCGCTCGCGGTCTTAGCTTAAGTGAACAAGTTAGAACCCCCAAGCTCGATAAATTAGTCCTATTTAGCTCATTGTTCGCCATTACATGGTTCTTTATGAGTCAGCTATTTTTTAGCGCGATGAGTACTGGTTGGGTTTTTGCTTGGCTTGCTTGTTTACATGGTGCTCGGTGTGTTGTGTGGTGGCATAAAGGGATTTTAAAAGTGCCTTTGCTATGGTCATTACACTTGGCTTATTGGGCTTTATCGGTTGGTTTTGTGCTTATCGCGCTCAGTTATTTCAGCCCTATTATCTTATTCAAAGACGCGCTTCATCTGATCACTGTTGGCACCATCGGTTTAATGATCATCGCCATGATGGTACGTGTCTCTCATGGTCACACAGGGCGCATATTACAAGCCCCTGCGTTTATTAGTTTGGCATTTTTACTCATTGCGTTAGCTGCCATTGTACGTTCGTTACTTCCCTTTTATTTAGGTCATCACCTTGCATGGCAGTTAAGTGCGTTGCTTTGGATTGCTGGCTTTAGCTTATTTTTATTTCATTGTGCGCCCATTTTAGTCAATCGTCGTGTTGATGGTCGCCGCGGTTAATCTCTCCAATAGGAAAAACTATGTTATCTGAAAAAACGATCCAGATTGTTAAAAGTACTTTGCCTTTGCTTGCACAAGCAGGACCTCAAGTTACGGAATATTTTTATGATCGTATGTTTAGCTACAACCCAGAGCTTAAAAATATTTTTAATATGACACATCAGCAATCGGGCACTCAGCAATTCGCGTTGTTTAATGCTTTGGCGGCCTATGCTGCAAATATTGATAACTTGGCAGTGTTAAAAGGAGCGCTTGCGCGCATTAATCACAAACACACCAGCTATCATATTTTGCCAGAGCATTACCCTATTGTTGGTGGGCATTTGATTGCAACTTTAAAAGAGTTACTGCCTGAGCAATTTACCCCTGAGGTCGAGTACGCATGGAGTGAAGCTTATTCTTTATTAGCGGATGTATGTATCACCGAAGAGATGGCGTTATACCAAACGACCAAAAAGGCGCTGGGAGGCTGGTTTGGTACCCGTACTTTCACCATTACAGAAAAACGGATGGAATCAGCGCAAATATGTAGTTTTACATTAACACCTGTCGATGCAAAACCTGTTGTGGCGTATTTACCGGGTCAATATTTAGGGATAAAAGTAACGCCAGCAAACAGCGACTTAACTCAAGTTAGGCAATACTCATTGTCGCAACAAAGTAACGGTCGAAATTATCGAATTAGCGTGAAAAAAGAAGGCTTAGTATCTAATTACTTACATAGCTTAACAGAGGGAGATGAGGTAGAGGTTTACCCACCCGCGGGAGACTTTGTGCTTCGCGAAATTGATTTTCCTGTCGTGTTGATTTCGGCAGGTGTTGGTCAAACCCCAATGATGGCCATGCTCGAGACATTATTAAGTAATCAACATAACCAGCCAATTCATTACTTGCATGCTTGTGACAGTGAGACGCAGTTTGCCTTTAAAGAGTATTTATTAAAACAACAGCAAACGCACGCTTCATTACATTGTGTTACTTGGTTTAAAGATGGCAAGGGGGGAGATTTTGCGGGTTTGATGGATGTAAATCACATTGCTGCTAGCTTACCAATTAGTAAAGGTGATTTTTACCTGTGTGGTCCAATCGCATTTATGGCAATGATAAAAGAGCAGCTACTTAGTTTAGGGGTTGCAAGTGAGCGAATTCATTATGAGGTGTTTGGCCCTCATCAACAGTTATAAAACAACGAAAGGCGCAGTGGGTCACTGCGCCTTTATTGTCTATTCTGCTTCACATTCTACATTTGGTAGTGGTACTCGCAGCTCTTTTTTTGGGTAATAGAGCAAACACTGTTCACCCATTTTTTGCAGCACAAATTTTTCTGAAGGGATACTATGCGCCCCCATAATTGGCAATCCATCGGGCCCTTTATTTGTCCCATGATCTATCAATAGTTCAGCACTTTTAGTAAACACGTTATCAGCTAAAGTAACCAATGGGCCCCCTTTAGCTGATTGAATCGCTTGTTGTATTTCAGTGATTACGCCAGGATTTACGCGCGTTAACGTGGCGTTTTGTGGCTCCTCTGCTTGGGTGCTTTTACAGCCCGTTAAACTCACTAATAGTGCGCAAGTGAAAAGTGCTTTATTGTTCATTGTTGTCGTCCTTAGCCGGAGATGGACGTGTTAAGTCCATGTTTTCCTTATAAAGCGGTTGTTTATAAGAAAGTGGGATTCCACTGGCTTGTTCTGCTTGAGAGGCAAAGCTTGGTTGTTTGATGCTATTTGTTTGTACAACAATTGGACAGCTGCCATTCTCAATATGATGTATTGCTGTTGAAAATAAGCGTTCTTGTGTGTCACCTAGTTTGTTATCAAAATCATCAGCAACTACACAGCCTTTAACATCTGCATCAAACTGAGGTGAAGGAGTTGGTTTAAAACCGTCAGCATATTCCCCAAAGCCTTTATCATTAGCTCCAGAGAATTGGATAGTGTAGTAAGTAGTGGCGCAATTATGAGTGGGTGTAAAGCCATAAGGCTTACCGCAGGTCGTATCACCAATAAGTATGACTTCTGCATCTATACCTTTTAAACCATTTATAAACGCTTCTGACGCAGAACAAGTTCCGGCTGTACTTAGTACATATACTTTAGATAAGTTGAGATCAGGAAGTCGGCTATTGGTTGTTTGAAATGTAGAGTAATCTATTTCACGGTCAATAAATGGGTAGGGAGCCTCTTGTGGTTGCTTGTCGTTTTTGATGGTTTGATAGTAGTAATAGTCATCAGTATTAGCTGGGCCGGCAACCATATAAGCTAGCTGAGATGATAACGCTAATAAGCCGCCACCATTATACCTAAAGTCAATCACTAGCTCGTCAATGTTATCGCTTTTAAACTTGTTAACAGCGCTTATCAGCTCTGGTTGAGCAATACTAATAAAACTATTAAATTGCATATAGCCGACTTTTGTACCATTGGCGGTAGTGATGGTATTAACATTCTGAACAGGTGTTTGCGCGATATTGCCCGCTACAAGTGTGAATGATTTTTCACTGCCATCGTTACTGCGCACAACAAAGTTATGCGAATCACCCGCTGTTGGTCCAAAAAGCGCTTCATTTAAAATATCTACGCCTTCTTGGGTGTTAGTGTTAATACTAACGCCGTCGACCATTAAAATAGTATCACCGCGCTGTAATCCGACATTTTTAGCTGGTGAATCATCTTCTAAATAAGCAATACGTAATTCACGAGGGGGGACATTGCTTAAAAATGCCCAGTTAATACCGTAGCCAGAAACCACGCCTGATTGTGCTTCTTTATAGTACTCTTCGGTTGGGCGACTGAAGTGGAAGTTATCTTTATATGCCCCTGAGTCAGTTGTTTGATATGTTTTTAATTGCGCAAAATAAGCGGCGACAGAGTTGAAGTTGTCTGGGTCGTTATCTTCAATCTCATCGTACCAAAGGTAAGTTTCATCACTCCATGAACGTAACCACATTTTTTCTGTAAACTCACTGCCAGCAGTATCTGGGTAAGGCCTATTATTATTGTAAGGGTCATTGCCAGTTCGAGGAACCGCACATTGGTTTTTAAATTCACTTGATGGGGCGAAAACTCCTGCCGTCCAAGATGGCTCAGAAGTTGTTGGCGGTGGCGGATTAGTTGTACTATCAGACGAGCCACTTCCTCCTCCGCATCCTGTTAAAGAGAAGCCAGACACTACCAGAAACACCGCTAGAGCAAGTTTATTACAATTAAACATATGAATTACTTTCCTGTAAATATTTGCTTAAAACGTATCAATAACTATAGCCCATAGCAATAGATGGCCGCCCCTTTTTTATTGACATTATTGCTCTAAACTAGAGTGCTTTACGGTCATTTACTTGAGCCACTTCAAGTCGTTGCCATGCCTCGAATAGCTGTCGTTGTTTATCTGAAATTTTTAATCCGTAGGTTTGCTGCATGTAGAAATAGGCATCAGCGATACGTTTTCGTGCATAAATAGGAGGCTCAAACACCCGTTGCTTAAAATCTATTTTAATAGGACAAGCACCGTATTTAGGACTATGGGATGTGACCATTCCATAGCGAAAATTAGAGCGATCAGCGTTGATTTCACCTATTGCAGGTGCCAGATTATTGATATCAGCTTCCATTTTTCGGAACTTTTCGCTGACTTTTCGGCAATTTTTGCGTCCGCCGTTCTGCCAACATTGTAACTGATGGCCGAATTCCCACGCAGGTACTATGTGCTCCCACTCAATTCGTTTTGCGCGAACATTTTCTTTGCCTGAACATGTCATTGCATTTCGAGGTATATAGCCACATCCATTAGGATCTGGGACAAGTTTCTTACCTTGGCGTTTTATGTCACATCCACAGTAAAGGCTTTTACTATCGTCTGGTAGGGTTTTTATTAAGTGCTTTTTGGCACTAGAAAAGCTTGAAAATTGCTCTGCATTTACAGAGAAATTGATTATTAAACAAAGGGTAAAGTAGAGAAATAAACGCATATCCATCACATCAGTGAACTACAGGAAAGCTCATTTTAGAGTGACTATTCTAAAAGGAAAAGTTTTTCAACTCAGCTATAGTTGTTAGGCCGTTTTCATTAAAGGAATTACTACTATGTTACTAGGTGCTTTTTCTGTGAGTTTAAATGTAAAAGATATCCATGCCTCTAAGCTGTTTTATGAAAAGCTGGGTTTTAAAGAGTTTGCCGGCGAAATAGAGCAGCATTGGCTAATTATGAAAAACGGTGAGCATTTAATTGGTTTGTTTCAAGGAATGTTTGATAAAACCATGCTGACCTTTAACCCCGGTTGGGATCAAAATGCTAAAACGTTGGCTGAGTTTGCTACTTTTGAGCAATTAGCTCTGCATTTTCAGCAGCAAGGTTTAGCAATACAAAAGGCCGGTGAAGCGAGCTTTATTATCACCGACCCAGATGGCAATCCTATTTTGATAGACCAACACGTGTAGCTGGTTTTTTACGCTTTATACGAACGTTTTGCAGTAACAAAATAATTCCGGTAATACAAAACAGCACGCTGGTGGCTGAGAAGCTGATAAGCAGTGGGTTATTAAAGTTTTCTCGCTCGTCGTAATCCATAATATGCAGCATCCAGAAAAAGTCGAAAATACGCCACAGGGTGCTGCGCACAGTGATGACTTTACCGTTTTGGCTGTCTAAATATATGGTTGTCGCAAGCCAATCATCGAAACGAACTTGCCATATGTTTTGTTTATGTGCAGCTTCGCGGGGTCCTTGTTTTAATTGCTGTACTTGCAAAACATTGGCATCAATCAGTAAGTGTGCTTTGGCGTTCGCGATAATTTCAGCCTCACTGGGTTTTGCCATGGGAGCTCCAGTATGACCATTAAAGCTGACAGTGCTTTGCTCAGTAGTAACTTCAATGATTGGTGCATTTAAAAAGTGACTATAGTTAATCGCTTTTATTTGTTGAAATTGGGCGGTTATCCGATCAACTGATGCTGTGTAATCAGCCACCATAAATGGATTATCTAAACTGCGTTTTGCTAAATGTTTACCATGGACTTTTTCGAGGGGGAGTGAACTCATTACTAAGCCTCCCGATAGCCATAGAAGTAGCTGAATGGCTAGCAGATAGCCAAGCCATTTATGCCCTTTGCGAGCATATTTGAACATGCGTTTATTCATCATTACTCCGTTATTATTGTTGTATGGGAGCTATTTTAGGTTGTTTAACTGTATTGCCAATGCGGCATAATGTCGCATTAACTGTATTCTAGATTTGGTATATATACAAAACTGAGTTAAAGTTTCAGTCGATATCAATAGAGGGTAAAAACGAGAGTATGTCGGAAATTCAATTTTTAAATGTGGATCTGGAGCTTGAATCAAAGCACGATATTAGTGCACTTGTTGCTGATTTAAAGAAAAATGCCATGGTTTTACATTACGACCAAGATGAATACCGTCAACTAGCGCGTATTGAGGCTGCTGCTGATATCAGTACACCAGACAAAGCGATTAATCAGTTGTGTGAATTAATTGAATCGTGTTCACGAAATGCTCTTAAGCAGTGGTTGTCGTGCTCTAAACGTACATTTGATATTGGCTTTGAATCAGGCGTTTCACCAAAATGTTTTAATCAAGCCCTGCATGCTGATACCTTGTTGCGTATTTCAGCGATTGGCGCAGGGGTTGAAATTACGATTTATCCAGTCGAAAAATAGCCTGAGCTTAGCGCTCTACAACAGCTGCGGTCATTCTTGATACGCAGCAAAGCTCTCCTGCGGCATTGGTAATTTTAATATCCCACACTGAAGTGCGCTTACCTAAATGAAGAGGCTTTGCTGTGGCCGTTAATACACCCTTACGAGATGCTTTCATATGGTTGGCATTAATTTCTTGGCCAACAGCATAAAATTTATTGAAATCAACCACAAAGTTAGCCGCATAGCTTGCCACTGTCTCTGCTAACACGACGTTCGCTCCGCCATGTACCATGCCCATAGGGTTATGATGCTCAGGAATGGCAGGCATAGTCGCCACTAAATAATCATCACCAATTTCAGTCACCTCAATGCCCATGGTTTTCATTAAAGTACCTTGCCCGGTGATCCCTTGCTCTAAACTTTTACAAAGCTCTAGTGTGATTGGTTGATGCCAAATACTCATTGTATTTCCTTGCCTGCAAATTAAAAATAATACCTTATGGCATCTTTATACCTGGTTCAATGTTAGTTTTGTAGCAATATGATGGCGTTAATTTAAATTTGCGATTTTCAGATAACTGTATATACTCACAGTTAAATGTACTGTATGGAAAACCAGTTGTATGCGCCCATTAACAAAACGCCAATCGCAAATTTTAGAACTAATTAAAGTCTTTATTAAAGATACAGGCATGCCACCTACGCGTGCTGAAATAGCTCAAACATTGGGTTTTAAAAGTGCCAATGCTGCCGAAGAGCATCTAAAAGCACTGGCAAAAAAAGGCATGATCAAAATGAAGCCTGGGGCGAGTCGTGGTATTCAATTAATTGAAGAAGACGAACCTGAGCAATTAGGTTTACCTTTAATTGGACGAGTTGCAGCGGGTGAGCCCATTTTGGCGCAAGAACATGTTGAAAGTCATTGTCAGGTTGATCCTTCACTATTTAAACCTGCGGCTGACTTTTTACTGCGTGTAAATGGTATGAGTATGAAAGACATTGGCATCATGGATGGTGATTTACTCGCAGTACATAGAACGCAAGTTGCTGAAAATGGTCAGGTTGTTGTTGCTCGTGTTGATGAAGATGTAACTGTTAAGCGTCTTGAAAAAGCTGGGCGTAAAGTATTTTTACATGCTGAAAACGAAGAATTTTCGCCAATTGAAGTTGATCTTGAGCATGAATCTTTCAATATTGAAGGGTTAGCGGTGGGTGTTATTCGTAATGCCGACTGGATGTAACTGTTTCTAAAATAGTGCACCAAATTGCTGTAATTTGGTGCGTTGCTTGTTTTTTATTATTTAGCATCGATTTGTAAACCCTTACTCTTTGTATAAAGCCTTATATGGCGCAGTTTTTCACTCTTTTTTTACTCTCACTCTGCCTCTCATTTTAAAATAACGCGCTGATTATAGTTGTTATTTTTGCACCAAAATAAACATTTATTACTACTAAAACTTGCTTATTGCTCATTTTTTAACTAATTGGTTAATACAGTGTATTAACACCTGATTAATAAAAATACACTCAAATGTGCTAGGTGTTAAACATAGGGTTGGTATCATCGCTGGGTCAAAATGATACGTAGTCGCTCTGAACAATAAAAAAAACGAATGGGCACCTTGTTGTATCGCCTTTTCGCTTTGCGTCTTGCAATAGCATTAAAAGGAGCCGTCACATGGGTAAACTGCGTTATGCCTTGTGGCTTATATTACTCGCACCTGTGCAGTTAGCATTGGCAAATAGCCAATTTAATATGCGTAAAGGGGTGACTGATATAAGTAATAGTGTTTATGAATTACACATGACGATATTTATTATCTGTTGTGTGATAGGCATCATCGTTTTTGCGGTGATGTTTTGGGCTTTGATCCACCATCGAAAGTCGAAAGGAGCCAAGCCTGCACAATTCCACGAAAGTACCAAGGTTGAAATTCTTTGGACTGCCATACCATTTGTGATCTTAATCGCCATGGCAATTCCAGCTACAAAAACACTGATAGCGATGGAAGATGCTTCTAAAGCCGATATTACAATTAAAGTAACGGGCTCACAGTGGAAATGGCATTACGAGTACATGGGCGAGGAAATTGCTTATTACTCAATTCTATCTACTCCAAAAGACCAAATAGATAACCAAGCTGACAAAACAGAACATTACTTACTTGAGGTTGATAAGCCTTTAGTACTTCCTATTAATAAAAAAGTTCGTTTTCTAATGACCTCAGATGATGTTATTCACTCATGGTGGGTGCCTGACTTTGCGGTTAAAAAAGATGCAAACCCGGGCTTTATCAATGAGGCATGGACACGCATAAATGAGCCAGGCATCTACCGGGGTCAGTGTGCTGAGTTGTGTGGTAAAGATCATGGTTTCATGCCTGTTGTTGTGCAAGCGTTGCCTGAAGACGAATTTGCTAACTGGCTAGCAGAAGCTAAGCAAGAAAAGGCCAATGCTGCAGCAGCTGATGCGGCTTTATTAGATCAAACACTACCGAAAGAAGAATTAATGGTTCTTGGGGAGCAAGTTTATATGGCAAGTTGTGCGGCTTGTCATCAGCCTACAGGAATGGGCTTGCCGGGAGTTTTTCCAGCTCTTAAGGGGAGTCCAATTGTGCTTGGAGATGTAAAAGACCACATCGACATCGTATTACATGGTAAGCCGGGTACAGCGATGCAAGCATTTGATAAACAGCTTTCAATTAAGCAACTTGCTGCGGTTATCACATATAAGCGAAATGCATGGGGTAACGACACAGGCGATGTGATTCAACCAAGTCAAATTCAAGCAGCTATCGATGCAGCAACGGAGGCGAAAGAATGAGCAACGTTATTAATGAACAAGCCACTGAGCATGCGCATCATGACCATCATCCTGCAAAAGGTTTCAAACGTTGGCTTTACACCACCAATCATAAAGATATTGGCAGTTTATACCTGATATTTTCGCTCACTATGTTTTTAATTGGTGGCGCGATGGCAATGGTGATCCGCGCTGAATTGTTTCAACCTGGTTTACAACTAGTCGATCCACACTTTTTTAACCAAATGACCACAGTGCATGGTTTGATAATGGTATTTGGTGCGGTAATGCCGGCATTTACAGGGCTTGCTAACTGGATGGTGCCTATGATGATCGGTGCACCCGATATGGCGCTACCACGGATGAATAACTGGAGTTTTTGGATATTACCATTCGCGTTTTTAATCTTGTTGGCTTCGTTACTTATGCCGGGTGGTGGCCCTGCATTTGGTTGGACTTTTTATGCGCCACTTTCAACGACCTATAGTAACGATAATACAGCCTTGTTTGTGTTTGCTATACATATCATGGGTATTAGTTCAATCATGGGGGCGATTAACGTTATTGTGACTATCGTTAATATGCGAGCGCCCGGCATGACATGGATGAAGTTACCACTGTTTGTGTGGACTTGGCTTATTACGGCATTTTTGTTGATTGCTGTGATGCCTGTTTTAGCAGGGGCGGTCACTATGGTGTTGACCGATAAATACTTTGCAACCAGCTTTTTTGATGCGGCGGGGGGCGGTGACCCTGTGATGTTCCAGCACATCTTTTGGTTTTTCGGTCACCCTGAAGTGTACATCATGATTTTGCCGGCATTTGGTATTATTTCAACCATCGTGCCGACCTTCTCACGCAAGAAGTTATTTGGCTACGCTTCTATGGTGTATGCGACCTCGTCGATTGCACTTTTGAGCTTTATTGTATGGGCACACCACATGTTCACCACAGGGATGCCTGTAGCCGGTGAGCTGTTCTTCATGTATGCAACCATGCTCATTTCGGTACCAACTGGGGTTAAAGTTTTTAACTGGGTTGCAACCATGTGGCGAGGCTCAATTAGCTTTGAAATTCCGATGATGTTTGCCATTGCCTTTATTGTGCTGTTCACCTTAGGTGGGTTCTCTGGTTTGATGCTGGCGATTACACCGGCAGATTTCCAGTATCATGATACTTACTTTGTGGTTGCGCATTTCCATTATGTATTAGTGACAGGGGCTGTGTTCTCAATTATGGCAGGAGCCTACTACTGGCTACCTAAATGGACTGGCAACATGTACAACGAAACACTTGCGAAATGGCATTTCTGGCTATCACTGATCAGTGTCAACGTGTTGTTCTTCCCTATGCACTTTGTTGGCCTTGCGGGTATGCCGCGCCGTATTCCTGATTACGCCCTTCAATTTGCTGACTTTAACGCCATTATCAGTATTGGTGGTTTTGCCTTCGGTTTATCACAGCTACTGTTCGTGCTTGTTGTTTTTAAATGCGCACGAGGCGGCGAAAAAGCACCTGCTAAGGTATGGGACGGTGCAGAAGGTTTAGAGTGGGAAGTTGATTCGCCCGCACCGTATCACACCTTTGAAACACCGCCGGAGATCAAATAATGAACCATGCACCTTTGCTCAAAAAGCTGTTGTTAGCATGCTTAGGTATGTTTGCATTCGCCTTTGCATTGGTGCCACTTTACGATGTGTTTTGTGATGTCACAGGTTTAAATGGTAAGCCATCACTCGAACAAGCAAAAGAGAGTGAAACGGTAAGCATAGACCGTCAAGTTGATGTGAGTTTTACAACGCATGCGCAAAGTGGTGCGCCTTTTGATGTGCAATCAGCTCAGTACAGTGTGGTTGTTCAACCAGGAGCGATGCGAGAAGTAAAGTTTACAGCAAAAAACACCAGTAATAACGA
Organism: Pseudoalteromonas sp. PAR1; assembly: GCF_947311895.1. Taxonomy (NCBI): domain Bacteria; kingdom Pseudomonadati; phylum Pseudomonadota; class Gammaproteobacteria; order Alteromonadales; family Pseudoalteromonadaceae; genus Pseudoalteromonas; species Pseudoalteromonas sp. PAR1. The sequence goes on from NZ_CAMZMY010000030.1 coordinate 37,786, forward strand.
CAAAGTGATGCAGGCTATTCCGTCTGTATCACCGGGAAAAGCAGCAAAATACTTACATAAAATCGCGTGTTTTTGTTTTGATCAACAACCACTAAAAGCGGGCGAAGAAGTTGAGTTTACCTTGTTGTTTTATGTTGATACGGAATTACCCGACGATGTAGAAGAGCTGACATTGTCCTATACCGTGTTTGATATTAGCGGGCAAGTTGTGGCTAAAAACGATTAAGCCGCCAAGCTAATTGCTAATTGGGAGCAAACAAAATGAGTCAAAATTACGAAAAATATTATGTTCCGGCCCAGAGCCCATGGCCAATAGTTGGTGCGATTGCAATGTTCTTAATTGCTGTCGGGGCAGGCCTGACAGTGATGCAAGTGAGCGCAGAAGCTAGCAGTGGTCAATATGTGTTGTATTTAGGCATTGCGATACTATGTTACATGCTGTTTAGCTGGTTTAAAAACGTCATCGAAGAATCACACAGTGGTTTATATTCAGCGCAAATGGATCGTTCATTTAGACAAGGAATGAGCTGGTTTATTTTTTCTGAAGTTATGTTTTTTATGGCATTTTTTGGTGCTCTGTTTTATGCCCGTATGATTTCAGTACCTTGGCTTGGTGGTGCTGGAAATAATGCCATGACCAATGAGGTACTCTGGCCAACGTTTGAAGCAGTATGGCCGTTGTTAACTACGCCTGCAGGTGATACAACTCAAGCAATGGGGTGGCAAGGTCTACCTCTTATTAATACGCTCATCCTACTCACCTCATCAGTCACTATCCACTTTGCTCACGTTGCAATGGAAAACAATAAGCGTGGTGCTTTAAAAGCATTTTTATCACTTACCGTGCTATTAGGCGCAATCTTTCTGGGTTTGCAAGTGTATGAATATATGCATGCATACCAAGATTTAGGTTTAACACTGGATGCTGGCGTTTATGGAAATACCTTCTTTTTATTGACGGGTTTTCATGGCATGCATGTGACGCTTGGGACCATTATTTTATTTGTCGTACTGCTAAGAATTTTTAAAGGCCACTTTACGAGCGAAAAGCATTTTGCATTTCAAGCGGCTGCTTGGTATTGGCACTTTGTAGATGTGGTGTGGTTGTGTTTATTTGTATTTGTGTACGTGCTGTAGCTTTGTGAAGCGGCGACGGGTTGGTGTGAATAAAGCCCAATTTCATTGCGGCAATAATGAGGAGCAGCACAATACCTGAAAACAGCACCCGACGACCTAAGTAATGCGACATGGGTTTCGAGTGCTCTTTTGCTGACATCATCACAAACAGCGCTCTAAATAGATTGAACAGAATATAAAGTAATAACAAAACAATAATGATTTTAATCATATTAGGTATTCCAAATGCAGTTAATTTTATGGCGTAAACAAAAGCTTAGCTCAATTATCGCAATTTGCGTTGTGATACTTGCAGTGCTTATTTGTTTACGACTAAGCGTTTGGCAATACCAGCGAGGCGAGCAAAAACAGCAGCAACTAAGCCAGTTAGCCGTTTCGAAAGAGCAAGGAGTTTTGAGCTGGCAAGAGCTGCAAAATTTACCTAGAGAGCTGAATAAAACGGGCTTGCAAGTCAAGGTCTCTGGCGAGGTAAATAAACAGCAGTACTGGTTACTTGATAATCAAATTTATCAGGGGCAAGTGGGCTATGACTTACTAGTCGCGATGACAATTGCAGGTGAAACCGCACCTTTAATCGTTAACTTTGGTTGGCTAAAAGCTCCAACAAACCGTAACCAGTTGCCAACCGTTGTGTGGCCAGAATCAACAAGGCTTACGGCCACAGTGCAATTGAAACAAGGCAACTTACAAGGTTTTACACTTGCCGATGATATTGGTGCAGAGCAAGGCTGGCCCAAGCGCATTCAAGGCATCGATTTAGCAATTTTTAGTGCTCAATTAGCAAAGCCCTTACAAGGCTTTATTGGTTATCGCAATGAAGCAGATGGTATAGCAACCCCGCATTATCAGAGTGTTGTGATGGGACCAGATAAACATTACGCCTATGCCGTGCAGTGGTTATTAATTGGCTTGGCTTGTGTGGTTATTGCTTATTTTGCGATGAGAAGGAGAGGTTATGAAAATAAACCCGCTTAGTTTATTCGTTTTATGCTGCTTTGTGCCGCTGGCACTTGCTTATGCAGCATTAAAGCTTGAGTGGTTACCGAGTGGTTCGAGTAATCATGGTGAGCTTTTAAGGGAGGAAGTGAAACTAGCTGATTGGCAACAAGGCGAGCCTAAACAATGGACTATTGCGCTCAATTATCCAAAAGAGTGCAGTGAAGTGTGTGAAAACCAATTAGCAAGTTTAGACAACCTCTACGTCGCTTTAGGGAAAAATCAGCAAAAAGTAGATGTGGCGGTACTGACGAATCAACAGCAGGTATCGGCTAATTGGCGTCAATTAGCAGTAAGTCCAGCGCTCAAAGCGGGAGACTTATATTTGGTTGATCACATGGGCTTGGTGGTTTTGCATTACCCCTATACGGCTGAGCCCGAACAAAACAGACTTATTCAAAAAGGCTTACTTAAAGATTTAAAAAAACTACTTAACTATGCGCGTTCAAGTTAAACCTCATTAAGGGGATAAAGATGTATAAAAATTATAAATATTTAGTCTTAATTACGGTTTTCTTTTCTATTTTGGTTGTTGGGCTCGGTGCTTATACACGGCTTAGTGATGCAGGGCTTGGTTGTCCTGATTGGCCAGGGTGCTATGGGTTTTTGACTGTACCAAAACATGAAACTGCTCTGTTACATGTTGAACAAAACTACCCTGATATGATGTTTGAGGCAGCAAAAGCCTGGAAAGAGATGATCCATCGCTATTTTGCTGGTGCCCTTGGTCTACTGATTCTAGCTTTGTTTGTTTTTGCATGGTTAAAACGTCAATATCCAAATACGCCAGTTAAACTGCCATTAGCGCTATTACTGCTGGTGATTTTCCAGGCTGCATTAGGCATGTGGACAGTCACCATGAATTTACAACCCTTGGTCGTAATGGGGCATTTGCTAGGCGGCTTTAGTATTCTATCCTTGCTTTTTCTTCTTTATTTACGGCTAACAACAAAGCCGATTGCAGGAGGTGATGCAGGAGCAAGACCATATTATCGCTTAGCGCTTGTTGGTTTAGTGGTTTTGGTTTTACAAATCGCATTAGGCGGTTGGTTGGCTGCAAACTATGCAGCTCCTCATTGTAATGGCTTACCTTTATGTAGCTACGGACAACCGTTTTCGTTAAAGAGTGTGTTTCAGCTTCCACTTGAACATAGCACTTACGAGTATGGTGTGCTGTCACAACAGGCTCGTATGTCGATTCACTTACTGCATCGCATTTGGGCGTTAGTCACTTGTGTGGTGCTAGCGCTTATTATGTGGCGTATATATTCACAGAGTTTTTCCAGAAAAATTAAGCATTGTACAGTAACAGTATTAGTCGCCTTATTGTGCCAAATCTGTCTCGGCCTTGCTGTTGTGCATTGGCACTTTCCATTAAGTGTAGCGCTTGCTCATAACCTGATGGCTGCACTGTTATTGTTGAGCATGGTACGTCTGTGCTTTCATTTAAAAGCAAGAACTTAGGAGGCTATTATGGCGATATTATTAAGCACAGAAAAGTCGTTAATCAGTCAATCAACAGAGCGATTGAAGGATTATCTTGCCATTAGTAAGTTTAAAGTTGTTGCTATGCTTGTTTTAACTGCATGGGTCGGTTTAGCGCTTGCGCCTGATGTGGGGCGAGGGTTGTTTGTTCAATTAGCCAGTTTGCTTGGAATTGGCCTGTTATCTGCGGCAGCAGCGGTGATAAATCATGTTGTAGATAGTGAAATAGATAGCAAAATGGCGCGAACCCGTCATCGCCCTGTTGCTAAAGGACGTTTAAGTAAGCAGCATGCGCTGAGTTTTGCTGCGATAATTGGCTCACTTGGTTTCACTATGCTCATAGTCTGGGCAAATACATTAACTGCCGTGCTAACTTTATTTGCACTGGTTGGTTATGCCTTTATTTATACCTCTTTTTTAAAGCGAGCAACACCGCAGAATATTGTGATTGGTGGCTTAGCTGGCGCGATGCCACCGTTATTGGGCTGGGTGTCTGAAACAGGTCACATGGCAGCAGCGCCTTGGCTGTTGGTAATGATTATTTTTACTTGGACACCGCCGCACTTTTGGGCACTCGCGATTGCTCGAAAAAGCGATTATGAACGGGCAAAAATTCCAATGCTGCCCGTGACTCATGGTATTGAATTTTGTAAAACCTGCGTTGTAGCTTATTCAATATTGTTAGCCTTGGTCTGCGTATTACCATACCTGATTGGAATGTCGGGAGTAATTTACTTACTTGCGGCATGTGCCTTGAATACGGTGTTTATTTACAAAGCGCTGAAACTAAAAATTGCCCCTAAAGATGACACCGCAATGGATTTATTTCGTTTTTCAATTGTCCATTTAATGCTACTCTTCATCGCCTTATTTATTGATAAATGGTTAGTTTTATGACTCGAATAGGCGCTTTTTTGTGTTTGAGTGCGGTAGTGTTTGTAACCGGTTGTGGTAAAAGCAACACCGCTCCTGAGGTCGAAGCACTGGTGTATGAGCAAGCAAAGCCGATTAGTCCGTTTTTATTAACCGATCAACATGGTGAGCCCACTGATAACAGCCAGTTTATGGGACATTGGAATTTAGTCTTTTTAGGCTACACCAGTTGCCCAGATATTTGCCCAATGACATTGGCAAAGTTAACAGCAGTACAAAAGCAGTTAAGCCAAGATTACCAAGTGCAAGTGTGGTTTGTAGCAGTTGATCCAAAGCGCGATACCACTGAAAAACGAAAAGCCTATATTGATTACTTTAACCCTGAGTTTCTTGCTGTATCAGGCCCCCATAAGCAACTTTTCCCCTTTGTTAGGGAGCTTGGCTTAATTTACGCAATTAATGATAGTGATGAGCAGGAATATGCCGTTGACCACAGTGCCTCTGTGGTGATGGTTGATGCAAACGGCGCCGTTCGGGCTATTTTTAAGCCTGAGTTTAAGGCTGGTAGTGTGCCATTAATCAACGCCACGACATTGACTGAAGAGTTCCGAAAAATTGCAGATTATTACGTAAATTGATTTTTTTAATATTTTGTAAAAGTTTGCTCGAAAGAAAAGCTTTATTTTTTGCAATAAATGTCTAAGCTACTAAAAAATTTTACTATTTTTTGATTCAAATTATGGCATTTTCATTAACTAGGACTAAGCTTTTGTTATGAGTTGCTTTGAACGGGGAAAGTATTAAGAATGTTAAAGCTCCCTACAGAATTAGCTATTACTCAGGTCGAGTCATTACATCAAGATTTACTGCATGAATTATCTGCAAACGATGATATCTGTCTTGATATTAGTGAGGTTACTCGGGCTGACACGGCGTCGGTTCAGCTGTTATGTGCGTTACAAAAACATTTACTCTCTGTGCATCATAAAATTATATGGGTGGGCGAGAGCGAGCCATTGCAGCAGGCAATAAATAGTTTGGGTTTAGGCCATTATCTTGTGCTTGAAAATGCCAATTAAGAGGTTTATATGAAAAGAATTTTAGCAGTTGATGATTCAGCATCTATGCGCCAAATGGTTGGCTTTACGCTTAAAAAGGCAGGGTTTGATGTAACGGAAGCAAAAGATGGCAGTGAGGCATTAAGTATTGCCAAACAGCAAGGTTTTGATGCTGTCATTTCCGACGTTAACATGCCGGTAATGGATGGTATTACACTGATTCGCGAGTTACGCAGCTTACCTAACTATAAGTTTACGCCATTGCTAATGCTCACCACTGAGTCAGGTTTAGACAAAAAAACAGAAGGTAAAGCAGCGGGTGCTACTGGGTGGATTGTTAAACCTTTTAACCCAGAGCAATTGTTAGCGGTATTGAAAAAAGTGATTCGCTAACAATAGGAGCGAGGCATGAGTATAGATCTAAGCCAATTTTTTGAAGTGTTCTTCGAAGAAAGCTTTGAAGGACTTGATGCGATGGAAGCTGAGTTATTAAACTTGGTTCCCGGCGAAGAAGATCAGGAAACTATAAATACTATTTTCCGTGCCGCGCATTCAATTAAAGGAGGTAGTGGTACTTTTGGTTTTAGTGCTGTTGCAGATTTTACTCATGTCCTAGAAACTCTGTTAGATCAAATACGTGAAGGTTCACGAGACTTAACATTTTAGTATTTATGCGACACGCAGTTTGTGTTGCATAATCGCTTGTTGGACTGAGCCGCTACCTACTCGGTG
>NZ_CAMZMY010000031.1:0-42972 GCF_947311895.1 Pseudoalteromonas sp. PAR1
AGTTAGTTGCCTAACTACGGATTGTGAATGATCATTCTGATCGGTCAACTGATCAACTTCTTAACTGATCAGCATTAAGCACTAGGCTCCTTTTTAAACTGTATTAAAAGCGAAATTAAGCCGCTAGGCCTTCTTTTGCTTTTGCAACAAGCGCTGCGAATGCAACTTGGTCGTAAACAGCGATATCTGCAAGGATCTTACGATCGATTTCTACAGATGTCTTTTTAAGACCATTGATAAAACGGCTGTATGAAAGACCGTTTTGACGAGCTGCTGCATTGATACGTGCAATCCAAAGTTGACGGAAAGTACGTTTCTTAGCACGACGGTCACGGTAAGCGTATTGACCCGCTTTAGTAACTGCCTGGAAAGCTACGCGGTAAACACGTGAACGTGCTCCGTAGTAACCTTTAGCTTGTTTTAAAACTTTTTTGTGACGTGCACGTGCGATAACACCGCGTTTAACTCTTGCCATTTCTGAAGACTCCTATTAAGCGAATGGTAACATACGTGAAACTAGACCATGGTCATTCTTATGAACCATCATCTTAGGACGTAAGTGTAATTTACGCTTAGAAGTTTTCTTAGTCAGAATGTGACGAAGATGCGCTTGTTTACGCTTGAAACCGCCTGAAGCAGTTTTCTTGAAACGCTTAGCCGCGCCTCTGTGAGTTTTTAGCTTATAAGCCATTGCAATAACTCCAAATGTATTGCTTAAAACATTAGCAAGCAGGCGAGAGATATATAAAATAGCTCTACTTTATAAGGCCTAACTTACTGCCATAATCCGGTGAAGGTTCATTGCTATTGCTTTGCAACCTTACTTTAAACCGGTTATTTCAGGTGAACAGTAAACTGTTACTTGCAGACCTGAAATAAAATCGGTGCGTAATATAACCTGTTTATTGCTTTTTAGCAATAGGGGCCATCATCATAACCATTTGACGACCTTCAACACGATTAGGGAATGATTCAACTTGTGAAACATCTTCTAAATCGGCTTTAACACGGTTTAATAATTCAATACCAATTTCTTGGTGAGCCATTTCACGACCACGGAAACGGATGGTGATTTTAGCTTTGTCACCCGCTTCTAAGAACTTACGCAAGTTGCGAAGCTTAACCTGGTAGTCACCTTCATCCGTACCTGGACGGAACTTGATTTCTTTAACCTGGATCTGCTTTTGCTTTTTCTTTTGTTCTTTTAGTTCTTTGCTTTTTTCAAAGATGAACTTACCGTAGTCCATAACCTTACAAACAGGTGGCTCAGCATTAGGACTGATTTCTACAAGATCTACACCCGCATCATCAGCGATAGCTTGCGCCTCTTTTAATGACACGATGCCAGCTTGCTCGCCGTCGATGCCAATTAAACGAACTTCTTTAGCTGTAATATCTTCGTTGATACGATTTTTTTGAGCTGTTTGTTGCCCTTTCTTGCCGCCTCTAATGGTACGATCCTCCAAGAATATAAAATAAAAAGCGTGTAGTTGGCTGTTTGTTTTGCCCTACACGCTCATGATTTATTGTCGATTTTTAATTTCTTCGCTTACTTTTGCAATGAAATCATCAACACTAAATTTGCCTAGGTCTTCACCTGTGCGAGTGCGTACTGCCACTTCTTGTTGTTCAACTTCTTTATCGCCAACAACAAGTAAATATGGAATACGTTTTAACGTATGTTCACGGATTTTAAAGCCAATCTTCTCATTTCTCAAGTCAGCAGCGGCTCTAATTCCAAGTTTATTTAATTTTTGTACAATTTCTTGCACATAATCAGCTTGTTTATCGGTGATGTTCATAATCACAACTTGCTTTGGTGCAAGCCATGTTGGGAACAATCCAGCGTATTCTTCAGTTAGAATGCCGATAAAACGCTCAATCGAGCCTAATATAGCACGGTGAATCATCACTGGTGTACGACGTTCATTGTTTTCTGCAACATAAGTCGCACCTAAACGGCCTGGTAATGCAAAGTCTAGCTGTACAGTACCACATTGCCAAGCGCGGTCTAAGCAATCATAAAGCGTGAATTCGATTTTAGGGCCATAGAATGCGCCTTCACCTGGTAGGTAATCAAACTCAATGTTGTTCGCTTTTAATGCATCGGCTAACGCTAACTCAGCTTTATCCCACATTGCGTCTTCACCGATACGTTTTTCTGGACGAGTTGATAGTTTTACAACAATCTTCTCAAAACCAAACGTCTCGTATGTATCGTAAACCATTTTGATACATGATGATACTTCATCCATGATTTGCTCTTCTGTACAGAAGATATGTGCATCATCTTGGGTAAAGCCACGTACACGCATTAAACCGTGTAAAGCGCCTGATGGTTCATTACGATGACAACAACCAAACTCAGCCATACGTAATGGTAGATCACGGTACGATTTTAAACCTTGATTAAAGATTTGTACGTGGCCTGGGCAGTTCATTGGTTTAATTGCATATTCACGCTTTTCAGATTCAGTTGTGAACATTGCATCTGCGTATTTATCCCAGTGGCCTGATTTTTCCCATAAACCACGGTCCATCATCAATGGGCCTTTTACTTCTTCGTAATCATACTCACGTAGTTTTTCACGAACGAAGTCTTCTAGCTCACGGTAAATACTCCAGCCATCGTTATGCCAAAATACCATACCTGGCGCTTCTTCTTGCCAGTGCCATAAGTCAAGTGCTTTACCAATACGACGGTGGTCACGCTTTTCAGCTTCTTCTAAGCGTTTTAAATATGCTTTAAGTTGCTTTTTATCCGCCCATGCTGTGCCGTAAATACGTTGCAGCATTTTGTTTTCTGAATCACCGCGCCAATATGCACCTGCCACTTTCATGATTTTGAAATGTTGGCAGAACTTCATGTTTGGTACGTGTGGACCACGACACATGTCGATGTATTCTTCGTGATGGTATAAACCAGGACGGTCATCTTTTGCAATGTTCTCGTCTAGGATTTCCATCTTGTAAGTTTCACCGCGTGCTTCAAATGTATCACGCGCTTCTTGCCAGCTTACGGTCTTTTTAACCACATCGTAGTTTGTTTTAGCAAGTTCAAGCATACGCTTTTCAATTGCATCTAAATCATCTTGGCTTAAAGAGTGATCCATATCGATATCGTAGTAAAAACCGTTATCAATGGTTGGACCGATAGCCATTTTCGCTTCAGGGAAAAGTTGCTTAACTGCATGACCAATAAGGTGCGCACAAGAGTGACGAATAATCTCTAAGCCGTCTTCATCTTTTGCTGTGATAATTTCTAAACGCGCATCTTCAGTAATTAAGTCACATGCATCTACACGTGTGCCATTAACACGTCCAGCGATGGTTGCTTTAGCTAAACCTGGACCGATATCGCTTGCAACATCATAAGTACTTACTGGGTTTTCAAAACTACGCTGACTGCCGTCAGGGAGGGTAATAACTGGCATTATAAATCCTTATACAGTGGTGATGCCTACAATGCATCACATGTAGTATTTTTTAAAAAATTGAATAACTCTGCAACGCTTTTACGAATAAGCATTGCTAATTAAGCATGTATTTACTGAGTCTTCGCAAATACAAGCGGCCATTGTCGCTGCTCAAGCACTTAAATACAAGTAGTTATGCGAGCAAATTGACAATTACTTAACTCATTTCATAATTAGGAGGTCTGTACTTCGAAGGTTACCATAATGCCACACATGCATACGCTCAAGTTTGCTACGTTAAACTTGCTAAATTATACTGCGCCGCCCTATTCCTTTTATCAGTTACACGAGCGTTACAACAATACTCAGTGGCAACAAAAACAACAATTTGTCGCTGACTTTTTATCAACTACAAACGCCGATGTTGTTGCTTTTCAAGAAGTGTTTAGCGCTCATGCTTTAGAGGTACAGTGCAAAGAAGCGGGCTACGACTATTTTAAAACTGTGGATTCTCCTTCTCAAGATGCCCTATACCCACAAGTTTTATTTAACCCAATTGTTGCAATCGCCAGTAAGTTTCCATTTAAAAAAGCTGAAGCATTAAGCCCATGCCCAGAGATGCTTGAGTACTTAAATAATCAAAATGAATTTAAATTTAACCGTACTCCAATAAAATGCTTGTTTTCATTCCCTGAGTTTGGCGATGTATGCTGTTATGTTGTGCATTTTAAATCACAACGTGTGCAGTCTATGGCACATATATTAAATATTCATAATCTTGAAGATCCACTTTTACAACTACTACACCAAACAGTTGGGGCAATGCAATCACAGATATCTCGTTCGCTAGAGGCATCGATTGTTTACTATGATGCCTTAAAAACTCAACGAGAAAAGCAATGCGCCACGCTAGTAATGGGGGATTTTAATGATTCACTTACCAGCCCAACCCTTTCGTTTATGACACAAGGCTTTCACCCTACCCGCTGTGAACCTTGCATTGAGCACAATGAACCCGTTGTTGGGTTAACAGATAGCTATGAGTTCAGTGCGGCATTTCATCAGCAACAAGAAAAACCGTTTAGTCATTACTTTCATGGCAAAGGGAATGTGCTCGATTATATATTGGCCTCTGCTCACTTTAATCCTGACTGCCAGATGTCTAAGGTTAAACTGCTGGAATATGAAAGCTATGCAGCGCATTTAAACCCTACACAATCAACTGAAGACATCAGTGTCAGTGACCACAGTGCAATTGCTATAAAAATTCATTTTTAAAGCAACTGTTTTTCATGACGTTACTTGCTATAATTGCGCAAATTAAGTTATTTAGAGAATGACCATGAGAACATGCGGTGTAGAAATTACGGGTAGTGATGTACTACTGTGTATTTTAACCAAAGACAATGACGTATTTGATATCCGTGATGTCAGACAAACACGCTTCACTTTAGGTGATGGCAATGACACTGAAGTAATGCGTAAGTTTCAGTTTGATTTTAGGAAGTTGATGCAAGATTACCAAATTGACTCTGTCGCAATTAAAGAGCGTCAACCAAAAGGAAAATTTGCTGGCAGTGCTAAAGGGTTTAAAATGGAAACTGCTATTCAGCTTATTGACGAGTTAGATGTACAAATTTTTAGTGCAACGACAATTAAAGAGCAACTTAAACGTAATCCAATTCCTATTGATTTCGAAGATACTGGGTTAAAGAAATTTCAAGAAAATGCTTTTATTAGCGCCTACGTTTACCTTATGCGCAAAACCTACAAACAAGACGAACAATAACTTCCAATAAAACGTGCTACGGCACGTTTTTTATTGCCCATTAAGTATTACTCATAATAAACCAACATATACATTAGTCTTAAAAAACTTTTCTTTGTCGACAATCTGTGTTTAGTTAGATACGAACGCACGTTTTGAGAATCAAGTTTTTGATTACCTCATTACGCATTGCATCAAGTCCATGACAACTAACTAGCCGGACACGGAGAAAACAATGCAGACAAAGAACACACCGAACAATAATCTTCCACTTTCGAGAAGCTATTTTAAAGGCTGCACCGATGTACCCTTAATCGAACAGACTATTGGTCAGTATCTTGATAATATTGTCGACAATTACCCTGACCACCCTGCTATTGTGGTTCATCATCAACATATTCGTCTTACCTACAAAGAATACCAACAACAAATTAACCAATTAGCAATGGGGTTATTATCATTAGGGGTTAAACCTGGAGACAGAGTTGGTATTTGGTCACCAAATAATATTGAGTGGTGTCTAACCCAATTCGCAACAGCGAAAATTGGTGCCATTATGGTCTGTATTAACCCTGCTTACCGTCCGAGTGAATTAGAGTACGCGTTAAATAGTGTTGAATGTTCAACGTTGATCACTGCAAGTCAATTTAAATCTAGTAACTATATTGAAATGCTTAATGAACTTGCACCTGAATTAAGCCATTTACCTGCAGATGGATTAAACCTAAAAAAATTACCGCATTTAAAAAATATTATTCGAATTGGCGACAAAAACTCTCCTGGTATGTATAGCTTTACGGATGTAATGGAACGCCCTTCAGATGCCCATAAACTTGAGCTTGATGCTATCGCTGCCACTTTGCATTGCGATCAGGGTATCAATATTCAATTTACTTCAGGTACCACGGGTAACCCCAAGGGAGCCACTTTATCCCATAAGAACATTCTAAATAATGGCTTTTTAATGGCCGAAGCGATGAAGCTTACTCATCAAGATAAGTTGTGTATCCCCGTGCCCTTGTACCATTGCTTTGGTATGGTACTAGGCAACTTGGTTTGTATAAGTAAAGGGGCTACAGCTGTTTTCCCAGGAGATTCTTTTGACCCTAAAACAACCCTAGAGGTGGTAGAAAAAGAGCGCTGTACGGGTTTACATGGTGTTCCTACCATGTTTATCGCTGAACTTGAACTAAAAGAGTTTAGCAATTATGACCTTTCAAGCTTACGAACAGGCGTCATGGCCGGTTCGACATGTCCAGAACAAGTGATGCGTAAAGTTCACTCATTAATGCATATGCAAGAAGTAGTAATAGGCTATGGTCAAACTGAGTGTAGCCCTATCAACAATGTAACTGAAACTGACTCACCTCTTGAAAAGCAAGTGACGACTGTAGGGCGTGCACTAGCACATACAGAAGTTAAAATTATTAATGAAGTTGGGGATATTCAACAAATCGGTGTTCCTGGTGAAGTTTGCAGCCGTGGTGCAGGCATTATGCGATGTTATTGGAATGATGAAGAGAAAACCAATGCCACCATAGATAACGAAGGTTGGTTACACTCGGGTGATTTAGGTGTAATGGATGAAGAAGGCTTTGTTGCTATTGTTGGTCGTATTAAAGATATGATCATCCGTGGCGGTGAGAATATATACCCTCGCGAAATAGAAGAAGTGCTTTATAGTTACCCTGGTATTCAAGATGCCGCTATTTTTGGTATAAGTGATGAAAAGTATGGAGAAGAAGTTTGTGCGTGGATCCAACCTAAAGATGACGCAGTGCTTGATGAAAATGCTATACGTGATTTCCTACAAGATAAGCTGGCCTATTTTAAAGTACCAAAGCACATTCGCTTCGTTGAAGAATACCCTATGACTGTAACTGGTAAATTGCAGAAATTTAAAATGCGCGAGCAAATGCAAGAGCTTCTTAAAGAAAACGCATTTTCGTAAGCATTCAGTATTAAAGCTCAGCCATGCTGAGCTTTAACTCGTTTAATTCAATTTAACTTATTTGTAGTTCTATTGAGCTCTAACGCCCAATCCACTATTTGGTTGAGTTATGGTCAACTATTTTAAGGTTTGCGCTAGCAGTGTGTGATATCAAACAGCGCCTTGTTTGATCATAGCCTGTGAAACACGTTCAAACCCTGAAACATTAGCCCCTAACAATAAATCACCTTCATGGTCGTATTGTTTTGCAGTTGATGATACTCGATCAAAAATTTCTTTCATAACTTGTTGAAGTTTTTCATCGACCTGCTGTGGGCGCCATTTCTGCATACTGGCATTCTGAGCCATTTCAAATTGGCTGGTCGCAACTCCACCAGCGTTTGCAGCCTTACTCGGCCCTAGGTAAACATCATGCTCTTTAAAGACGGCAAGTGCGTCTGCAGTCGTTGGCATGTTAGCGCCCTCACACACGGTCATACAGCCGTTTGAAACAAGTGCTTTTGCATCCTTTTGAGTTATTTCGTTCTGTGTTGCACATGGTAAAGCAATATCAGCCTCATATTGCCACACTTGATGGGCATCACTCGGGTACTGATTTACAGGGGTAAATTCAGCATCTGGGTGTTCATTTAAATAATCACGAAGCTTCGCACCTTCTTCTTGTTTTAGGTGTTTGACTAACTCAACATCTAATCCATCTTTGCAGTATAGGGTGCCTTGCGAATCACTACAGGTAAGCACAACCGCGTCATGCTGCGCTAGTTTTTCCATTAAATAGAGCGCCACATTACCAGCGCCTGATACTAAACAACGTTTACCACGTAATGAGTCATTTTTGGCATCAAGCATAGCACTTAAAAAATACGCTACTCCGTAACCAGTCGCTTCTGTTCGCAAAGCAGATCCCGCCATTATTTCGGGTTTGCCTGTCAGCACACCTTGAAACTGATTGGTGATTCGTTTGTACTGGCCAAATAAGTAACCAATCTCCCGACCAGCAACCCCGATATCACCAGCTGGTACATCTGTATTTTCGCCAATGTGACGGTAAAGCTCAGTCATAAATGACTGACAAAAGCGCATGATCTCATTGTCGCTTTTACCTTTAGGATCAAAGTCTGAGCCGCCCTTCGCTCCACCTAAAGGTAACCCTGTTAGTGCATTTTTAAGAACTTGCTCAAAACCTAAGAACTTAATGACACTTAGATTCACGCTTGGATGGAATCGCAAACCGCCTTTGTAGGGGCCAAGTGATGAACTAAATTCGACTCGATACCCACGGTTTACTCTAAGATTGCCCTTATCATCATGCCAAGGTACTCGAAAAATAATTTGCCTTTCAGGTTCAACTAATCGCTCTAATATTGCCTGTTTTTGAAAATCGGACCCGTCTTGCACAACCTGTTCTAGCGAGTGAAATACCTCTTCAACAGCTTGGAAAAACTCAGGTTCGTTTGCATTTGCTTCCTTTACTTGGTTAAGTACATCTTGTAGATATTGCATATTAACTCCTCAAGCTATTGAAAATATTCTATTCACCTAATAACTATTAAACTTCTAAACAGCCTTAAACGATCACTTAGTTTAACGAATCGCAAACCGTTGAGACTCTTGCGAAGCATCAAAGTGCCAAAAATAGCGCATTGGTTCATGCTGGCCATCGTAAAACCATATGTCAGCCACTAGCTCAACCGCTGAGTTTGCAAGCATAATATCCGAATTCAACTTACTCTCGACAAGTGAAGAGCGTAACAAACATTCGGAGTAATCCGCTTTGTTATCCTCACCTTTAAGGCAGATATTTATATACGCACGTGGATTGCCCATATTTATATCAACATCAACATAAAGTAACACCTTACTAGACAAATCAAACGTTGGAGAAATAGTTAAATCAGTCATTGTATCCGTTTGTACTGTTGTTTCAGTTGCTGTTTCGTTCTCTGTAGTGGCGGTTGTTGCCGATGTTGCCAAAGTATTTGAGTTTTCATTTACAGCATCACCTTCACCGCCACCACCACACGCTGTAAGAATTAAACAAATCATTGTAATTAATAGATGTTTCATGGCTACTGTGCTCCCGAAATCACTTTAGATGTTGTTGCATTGTTAAACCACATTGGACTTTCTCTGCCATCAGATTCAGCAAATGTTTGGAACTCACTATAGGCTTGGGTTATATCAACACTTTCTTTTGGGTGCGCCCATGACGACCCCACTTCAATGGCCCAAGGTAATCCAGATGGCGTTTGGAAGTAATACCCAAACTGAGTATTAGTTGCATCATCACTGCCTACTAAAGAAAACAAGCTTTGATTAAATTTTTCTGTCGGCGGTTGGTTTTTAATATGCACTTCCCATCCGCGAGGATTCAAGCCATCTAAAAAAGTACCGTGGTAATGACCTTCTGCCGCAAAAATAAATGGGTCCAGTGTATATTTAGGTGCATCAACACTCGCTATATATGTATTTAATGACACACTTAAAGTGAAGCTAACTTTATTATTAATGTTACAACCCGCTTCTGTTCTGAAAAAACTACAGCTAGAGTCTTTACTTGCATAGGCCCATGTGTCTGGCATCACAATAAAAATTGCGTCTTCTGTTCCTTCTTCAAGGATCGTATGTGTTTGCTGTTCGCCATTAATGATTAAACTGATTGATGCTTGGTCTATTTGACTGCGTAAAATGCGTTTGTTTATACCACTAGCGCTAGATTGATAAAGGCGAACTGCAAACCCGTTATGAAAAGTAGCACCTATTCCTACAAGATCTCCTTCAATTTTATAACCAAGCGCTTGTCCATCTTTATCAATCAACTTTGTACGGTAATTCATAACCAAATCATTAAAGTCATAATCACCAGCGAAGGGCCATTGGTCTTCATAAGCCAGAGTTACCCAGCCATTCTCACTTGGGTAAGCAAGACTACCGTAGGTATTAATGGGATAGTCTTCAACTTCTCCGCCTGTAACCCCACCTGTTGCAGTTATTGGGTTTGCTTCGCTACCGTCTGTGACCCGAAAACGTGCCCATGTTGCCCCCATAACGGCATTACTTGGTACATCAACAAGAACACTGTTATCCCCTTGATTAAGGCGATATTTACTCACTGTGATTTCGTCTGCATCAAACTGGTAATTTTGGTCCAATCAAACCAAGCATATAAATAGCCATTATCATTTGGTGATGTGACAATAATTTGGCTTGTTGAGCCTGCAACAAAATCAGTCACAAACTTGACCCCATCGTCAGAGCTATCTACTGATGACTGGAGAAGATCACTGGCAGTGTTTAGGTTTTCTCCATCAACACTTGCGCCGAGATAAACAAGGTTAGATTGGTCTTCATTAGGATCGAACAAGTGTCTTGCACCGCTATCTTCTAACGTTGTTTGATAAGGTCTAGGCGCATCACCAAAATCAATCGAGTTATCTGTAACTTTTACCTCTGCTATAGCACAACGTGCCCCATCATTTTGGTTAGATGTAGGGCCCAACGTAAACACAGACGCAGTTGGTGTATAACCCGACACAGGGCTGATGTTTAAATTAACCCTATGGACTTTACCGCTTCGATTGTTACTAAAATAAAACTGCCCTTGCAAATCAAAGTAAGCTGCGCCATTGGCGCCTGTATCACCTGCAATATCGAGATTTGTAATAAAAACAGGGCCACCATTTTCAACGTTGATCTCATATAAGTCGCCGTTTGATTCAACAGCGTAAAGAAGAGTACTGTGCGGGTGAAATGCAAAGTCATAAATAGAGAGATTCCAGTTAGCAGAGCCTGGAATTAATTCAGCTTGGTATTGTTCATTTTGTGCTGTTAAATTAATGGCGTAAAGGCCAAAGCGCGGATGATATAAGTAATACACAGCCTTGTTTTGCTGCTCATCAACTAAAATATCACCCACATAAAAGTTCGTATCTGGTAAGCCGCTTACATTTAAACGCTCTAACATGTATTGGTTATTTATGCGTACCACACTTTTAGGGGCTTGCTTACTAAAACCATACATGTATTGGTCTTGGTAATTAAAGCCCACCGCATTAACACTGTCGTTATTAGCTTCGCTTGCAAAATCCATTGCTGCTGCAAGCACTGTCGTTTTCGCAGATACTAAATCAACACCATACATCTGTGCGGGCGAACCCTGAATTAAAAATGCTTTACTTGGACACTGCTCAAATGGTGCTGCACTTACCAAGCCGTTAGCAAGTGCCGCTGTTAAGTAAATGAACATGTTAATTTTCATAATTACACTCTCCTTTGGGTGTGTAATTACTTAAAGCAGCAACCATTCCAAAAAATAAATTGCCTTTTAACAATGCGTTATAAAAATCTAGCCAATATTATTCGCAAGTTGCGAGAAGAATAATTGCATAATGCAATTCCTTTTAGCTATAAAAGCAAATCATTCCCATTTAAAAGTATGACATGCTAGACTAGTTGGGATTTAAAAAAATAATAAACCCTACTATGAAACTTAAAGCCGCTGTTTTTCTGTATTTTGCCTTATCAATGAACTGTGCTTTTGCATCATCATTGCAAAACCATATTGACGAAGCCAGAGCAATCAGTGATTACCAAAAACGATATGAGTATTTATTAAGTATCGATAAACAACTTTTAGAATCGGCAAGCCTTGCAGAAAGAATCAGTTTTAACGTTAGATTAATTCACGTTCATATACAGCTGGGGCAGTTTAAGCAGG
The DNA here is from genome assembly GCF_947311895.1 of Pseudoalteromonas sp. PAR1. Taxonomy (NCBI): domain Bacteria; kingdom Pseudomonadati; phylum Pseudomonadota; class Gammaproteobacteria; order Alteromonadales; family Pseudoalteromonadaceae; genus Pseudoalteromonas; species Pseudoalteromonas sp. PAR1. The sequence goes on from NZ_CAMZMY010000031.1 coordinate 11,853, forward strand.
CGCAAACAATAATAGATGAGCTTGAAGCAGGCCCAAAATACAAAAACGACTCCCCTATATACAGCGAGTTGTATCTTGCTAAAGCACGACTGGCCTACAGAAAAAGTGACTTAGAAACCGCAATTTCGTTATCTCAACAAAATGTCGCGCTATTTCAGCGTTTGCAACTTAGCGATTATGAAATTGACGCCGTGGCGAGCCTTGTCAGTGCCTATCATAATGCTGGTGAGTATCAAGCCGCCTTGAACTTGCTTGAGGTTTATATTCACGACAACAATCGCGAATTAACCTTAAAGCAAAAAGAAATGCTCTACCATGGTTACTCACGTAATCTTGAGCAGTTAGACAGGTTAACGCTTGCTCTGGAGTATAAACTAAAACGCCGTGAGCTAGTTCAGCAGATGTCACCGTCTATTTCATTACAAGCAGGCATAACCTATTCGATTGCGCAAAGTTATTTAGATTTAGGCCAATACGAAAAAGCAAAGAGCGAGTTTATTACAGCGCTTAGTTTTGATAGACAAACGGGGTCACTTTCAGATATCGGACATAGCTTAGTTAAGTTATCACAATGCGAATATGGGCTACACAATTACACTAAAGCACTTGAATACGCACAAGATGCTCAGCAAGTATTTGCTAGTTATAACAGCACAAGAAATACCGCTTGGGCTAAGCATAATATTGCAATAAATTTGCTTGAAATTGATAAAGCTGATCAAGCATTAGCAATTGAAAAACAAGTAATCACTGAACTGAAAGAAGACGATCACTTATATACTGATGTGTTACTGACATTAGCAAAACTATACATTGGCTCGACTGAGCTTAAACAAGCTAAACATTATGCACAGCAGGCCTTTCAATTAAGTAATCAAAAAAATAGGCTGCAAAAGCAGATCCTTGCCCTTGAACATCTAATTACAGTTGCACAACAGCAAGCTGATTATCAACAAGCATTGTCGTATCAACGCACTATCACGGAGCTTGAAAAAAACTTTGCCCATAACAACTACAATCAACGTTTAGCGGAGCTGCAAAACTCAATTGCTATTCGCGACCGAGATTTGGCCATTCAAAATTTAAAACTGCAAGACCATGAAAAAAGCCAAGCCATAGCCTCACAGCGTCAAACAATCTTATACAGCATTTTATTATTTAGCTTGCTTTTAGCTGTAATGGGCATCGCATTATTAAGAGTAAAACAAAGAAAACAACTGATTGAACAACGCCGGAATTATCTAGATAAACAAATCAGCCAACGTAGTAAGTTATTATCACAAGTTGCCCACGAACTAAGTGGTCCATTAACCGGGTTGCGCTTACACCTTGAAACTCTGCAAGCTGGTCTTACTCAATTTAATGAGCTTACCTACGAAAAGCTCAACCAAAAAATCACCGACATGGCGACCTTAGTTGCTGATTTAAATAAAATCTCTCTTTTAGAACAAAGTAGTTTTCAGCTCAAGCTAACAGCAATTAATGCTGCTGAGTATTTCCAAAGTTTACACGCAGATATGGTGATCCAGCTGGATCAATTTGAAGTGGGATTCACACAAAACATAGCCGATGAATTAACATTAGAGTGTGATGCAACAAGGCTTTCACAGTTATTTGCAAACTTAATCAGTAATTCGCTTAAGTACACGCATCAGCCCGGTAAGATTAATTTAACGATTAGCCAAAGCCAAACACAGCTATTGATCCGCTATGAAGATTCAGCCCCTGGCGTGAGCGATGAAAGTTTAACAAAGATTTTTGACCACCTTTATAGAGTGCCTGACTTAAATACAGTTAAGCAATCAGGATCAGGGATTGGGCTTGCGATAGTAAAACAAATTGTCGAAGCCCATAATTGGCGTATTACGGCAGCCCATAGCGAACTCGGTGGTGTCCGCTATGATTTAACGATTGCTATTTAGGTGATTTGTCTGGCCATTCAAATGCACCAACATCACCAGGAAATACAACCGGTGATTCAATTCCATCTTTGTTCACAGCAGCGACCCCAAAATAGTAGTTATCGATAACAATATTTTTCAGTGTTGCTTCGGTGACTTTGCCAACATCACGACTAAATTGCCATTGTGGCTCACTGGTATAACGCCAATAGATTTTATAACTAACCACAGTTGGGTCATCACTTTCATGCCACGCTAAGGTTGTACTTGGCTTTACAGCACCTGAAATACTGACCCCTGTTGGTGGTGCAGGCGCCCATGCCATTGATGCCATCGTCACTGCATTTAGTGACGTTAATTTCGCTGCATAGGCAAAATCAACATGATCAATGGTGTCACCGTAGGTAATACCATTTTCAGTACGTAAGTCTTGGTGTTGTTGGTTATAATTTTCGTTTGTTTCCATAATACGCACAGCTGCTAAGCCTACATCGTTAAATGGACGATGATGCCCTCCTCGGCCAAAACGATCGAGGCGATATACCAGCATAGTATCTAGGTTTTCAATATAGCGGTCTGCGATTGTATCTATGTAACGCGCAAGGTTACGACTTGCAGAATCAACCTCACCACCGGTAAAACGGCGTTTATGGGCTTGCTCTTTGGTTTCGATAACGCGGGTGCCTTCAGAAAAGATACGTGCAGTTGTATTATCTGTTACGCCATTGATTCCCGTTGAGTTACCAATCATATCGTTGTTTAAAACGCCATGGACACGCCAATTATGCTCTTGTGCGTACTTAGCTAAAATTTTACCGCCAAACAAGCCTTGCTCCTCACCAGAAAGGGCCGCATAAACAATTGAGCCATTAAATTTATACTTCGATAAAACTCGCGCTGATTCAAGCACACCTGCTACACCGGATGCATTATCGTTTGCACCGGGTGCGTCCGAGGTATAGTCCATTACATCAGAGACTCTCGAGTCAATATCACCCGACATCATAACCATACGATTTGCATCAACTTGGCCGCGCTGAATAGCCACAATATTGACAACCTCTACCGGGTTTGGAATACGCTTTTCACCGGAAATAGTGTCTTTTACTTCGATAATCTCCAGGCAATTTCCGCAAGCTTTAGAAATTGCCTCAAATTCAGACTTGATCCAACGTCGTGCAGCACCAATGCCGCGGGTATCAGATTTCGTCTCAGAGAGAGTATGACGAGTACCAAAATCAACCAGCGTTTGTATATCTTGCTCTATACGCGTTTTTGAAACTGCATTTGCAATATCATGCAAAGCTTGTTGATCTTTGTATTGAGGTGTTGTGGCATGAGCTGCCGAGACCAATAACAGCGATGAGCTAAACAAAGCACCCGTTGTTGTTATTATTTTACGCTTAAACATAGTTTCACTCCTTCAATGAATCATTCAAGGCTAACTAATATTTCATTTCACGCAATAGTTATGAGTTAGAAAACAAATTATTAGGTTGAATAATCTGGGTTTATCTTTTGTGTAGGTGCTGTGAAGTTTAAAATAAGTAAGAATCGTAGGAATTGAAGGTAACTGCTCAGTTGTAAGTGACACTATGATTTTGTACCTGGTAATGTCATCGTATCATTATAAAACACCACCTGATTGCCACCCGCGTACTTTGCGTTATACATGGCTTTGTCAGCGCACTGAATTAAATACTCTGCATCGCCATAATGTTCTGGAAATAACACAGCACCAATACTTGGCGAGTAAATAAGCTCTGCATCATTATAGATAAGTGGTTTACAGATTTCTGCTTTTAACTTATCAACGGCTTCTATCACGTCATTTTTGTTCTTAACACTTTTCAATACCACGACAAATTCATCTCCACCTAAACGGCCTACTGAGTCACCTTTTTTCAATACATGGCGAATACGCATGGCAATTGTTTTTAACAGCTTATCGCCCGCTCCATGACCATGGATATCATTAACTTGCTTAAAGCCATCAATATCAATAAATAACACGCCTATTACTGTTGAAATGGTATTCGCAATTGACAAAGATTCTTCTAGTTGTGTGGTCAGATAATGACGGTTAGGTAAATCGGTTAGTGAGTCATGGCCTGCCATATAAATTAATTTTTGTTCTAATTTTTTTTGCTCAGTAATGTCATAAGCGATTGCCACTCTGACTTGTTTTTCTTTTGACCAATAAACTGACCACAAAACATGGACTATTCTGCCATCTTTTCTTACCCAACGATTTTCAAAACGTGGATCATCATTGCTAGACACTATTTTGTTGATAGCCTGAATTGTTTTTGCTCTGTCTTCTGGATAAACAAAGTCGAGCATCTGTCTATTAATAGCCTCTTCTGGTGCGTATCCGAAAATAGATTCAAAGGCTGGATTTGCAAAAAGCAAAGTACCTTTCGAGTCTACAACACAAACAGCATCTAATAAGAGAGTGATAATATCAGATAAATATTCCGATGTTTCTTGGTTCATACGCGACTAAATTGTTTGCTTTGCAATAAGTATAGACGAAACCAAGCAAGTGACTGAAAGTTTAGGGCTTAACTGGGTATAACTTTTTACTAAGCCAAAGTGATATTGCGCTAAATACAGCAATCCCTAAGAAATCTGCAATTAAATCGAAAACATCTAAAGTACGTGTTGCCACAAAATATTGACTAAATTCTTCTAATACAACGAACGTGGAAACAATGAGCACCGCTAAATAAATTTCATGTCCAACAACTTTGATAGTTTTAAATTTAAACGCAAGGTTAATGAATAAAGTCAGCAAACCAAACAGGCAAAAATGGCCCAGTTTATCGCCATAAGGAATTGCAGCAACTAAATCAAAAAGCAGTGATTTTTGCCCCGTATTTGCTAAATAAATTACCCAACCAATAAATCCAAAAAAGCTAAGCGCCATTAAAAACAGCAGTCGTTGCAACATCATCTTATTGCCCCATATGTGTTGTTAAAAACAGAAACTGATAAGGGATTACTTTATTCCAGTAATGCCAATCGTGAGAACCCGGACGCTCTATGTAATCGTGACGAATTCGCAGCTTAAGCATAGCTTGGTGCAGCGCTCGGTTTTGCTCTACAAAGAAATCATCTACACCTATATCGAGCATGATAGCGAGAGTATCAGCGCCTTTTTTCCATGCTGTGTTACCTGCAGCTATTTTATGTAAGTTATTAATAATGGCAATGTTATCCCACTTTTCTTGATTATCGGCATAGCCACCCAATACTTTTGCAAGGCCAAATTCAGCACTAAACGGTCTTACATCAACACCTGCCGAGATTCCCGATACTGCGGCAAAACGTGTTTGGTTATTAATGGCAATATGCAAAGCACCAAATCCCCCCATCGATAAACCTGTTATTGAACGGCCATTTTTAGACCGATTGGTCGAATAGGTTGAGTCTATATAATTGACTAAATCTTCAGCGATGTAAGTTTCGTATTGCGAACTTTTATCGATTTCAGAATCGAGATACCAAGAGCCGAAGTTTCCATCAGGATTAACGATAATGACGTTATATTGATCGGCAAGTTTTTCGATATCTGTTAGTTTTGTCCAATCAGTATGGTTGCCGCTATAGCCATGTAATACATAAATAACATTGTAATTATTAGATTCTTGATAGCCATCCGGTAACGTTACCGTAACGGGTTTCTCAATGGCCGTTTGTTTACCCTTAAATGTATGGGTTTCGGTTTGGTAGGCACAAAGTGGTAAGCTAATAACAAGCGAAAGAGTAAAGAGCAATTTTTTCATATTTAATTCCTTTTTCTTATTATATTTTCACTTCTCACAGAAGATGTAAATAACTGAATAGAGGATAGATTTTGATCTCAGTTTTTGAGCTAAATGAACTGCTAAAAAACCACTCAAATGATATAGTAGTGCTACTTTGATTTTTAAAAAGCGTCGTCTATGTATCGTTTATTTGAACGGATGACTAATCCGTTTCCGAAAGAGCAACCATCTCAACCACCTAATAGCTTATTTGCATTTTGTCGTCATTATACCCGTGGCATGGAACTTTCATTGCTACTGATGTCTTTAAGCGCAGCTGCACTTGCTATTTTAGAAGTCTCGCTTTTTAGTTATATGGGGCAATTAGTTGATTGGCTCGGTCAATACACCCCTGATACCCTTTTTGTTGAGCAGCAGGCTGAGCTTACAAAAATGGCAATTGTGCTGCTGGTAGTATTGCCCATAGTTGTATTTTTTCACTCAGCAGTGTTACATCAAGCGCTACTGGGTAACTACCCTATGTCTATCCGTTGGCTAGCGCACCGTTATTTGCTTCGTCAAAGTGTTAGCTTTTATCAAAACGAATTTGCTGGTCGTATTGCGACAAAAGTCATGCAGACTTCATTAGCCGTTCGTGAGTCAGTGATGAAACTGCTCGATGTACTAATGTATATCGTAGTCTACTTTGGTGCCATGGTATTTTTAGTCGCTGAATCTGACTGGCGTTTGATGCTACCATTGTTAGTTTGGTTAGTACTTTATGCTGCAATTCAGATGTATTTTGTACCCAAGCTCAAAAAAGTAGCCAGCTCGCAGGCAGATGCGCGTTCAGAAATGACCGGACGTGTAGTTGATAGTTATACTAACATTTCAACAATCAAATTATTCTCGTATACGCAGCGTGAAGAGCAATACGCAAAAGACAGCATGGATGTGTTTTTACAGCCGGTATATAAGCAGATGCGTTTAGTTACCAGCTTGAACTTTTCTATCAATACTCTTAATTATTTGCTGGTATTTAGCATTGCCGCTTTGTCATTGTATCTGTGGTCTATTAGTGCCATCAGTGTTGGGGCTATCGCTATTGCAGTGAGTTTATCTCTTAGATTAAACGGTATGGCACAATGGATCATGTGGGAGATCAGTAGCCTGTTTGAAAACATTGGTACTGTTGCTGATGGTATGAAAACCCTATCAACGCCGATTGAAGTAGATGATAAAACAGATGCGAGCACCCTTAACGTTGATAAAGGGTCTATAAGTTTTGAGAATGTACAATTTAACTATGGTAAAGCAGCTAACGAAACCCATCGTGGCCCTGTTATCAATGGCTTAAACCTTGATATAAAACCAGGTGAAAAAATTGGTTTAGTGGGTCGTTCTGGCGCTGGTAAGTCGACCTTAGTGAACTTATTACTGCGCTTTTATGATGTTGACTCGGGCACTATTCGTATTGATGGTCAAAACATCGCAGATGTAAGCCAAGAAAGTTTACGTAAACATATTGCGATGGTGACGCAAGATACCTCGCTGTTACATCGCTCTGTAAAAGACAACATTCTTTATGGTAGGCCAGATGCAACTGAAGAAGAAATGCTCGCTGCTGCAAAGCAAGCTAAGGCACTTGAGTTCATCGAAGACTTAGAAGATAGCAAAGGTAATAAAGGCTTTGCTGCACAAGTCGGTGAGCGAGGTGTGAAGCTTTCAGGTGGTCAGCGACAGCGTATTGCTATTGCCCGAGTCCTTCTAAAAGATGCTCCAATTTTGATATTAGATGAAGCAACTAGTGCCCTTGATTCAGAGGTAGAAGCGGCAATTCAAACCAGCTTAGACGATTTAATGACGGGTAAAACGGTTATAGCAATTGCGCATCGCTTATCAACTATTGCACAAATGGATAGACTCATTGTACTTGATGAAGGTGGCGTGGTTGAACAAGGTTCTCACCAACAATTAATTTCACAAGGTGGCATCTACGCTGCCCTGTGGTCACATCAAACCGGTGGTTTTATTGGTGTTGAGTAACTAAGTTTTTGCTGTATTTAACTAGCTAACTGGTACTTGTATCTGCAAGCTAGTTATTTACAGTTTCAAATATAATTCAACCAGTTGTATTTAAATTAACAATTACGCTGCTTGATTCCACTAATACTAAACGCTAGTATCGACCCTAATATAAACACAAGAAATTAAATTATGAAAAAGTATATTTTGCTTTTTATATTTGCAGCTAGTTTTCAGACTAAGGCAGATACGTACTATCTAGGTGCTGACTATATGCTCAGTGATATTGAAATTAGTAGTGAAAGTGCTAAACCAACTGCTACCTTCTTAAGAGCAGGCGCCAGCAACAATAATATGGCATTTGAGGCACAGTACTTAATATCAAGTGATGACGACAACATTTACAATTTAGAGTTTGAACTTGAAAAAAGCGCCGCACTCTTTTTTGTTATGCAATCTGATGTGGTTAACGGCTTTGGACTTGATATTTCATTAGGCTATGCAAAAAACGAAATGATCGTTAATTCAGCATCTGAAAAGCTCCCCACAAATTATAATTATGATGGCTTTGCATGGGGAGTGGCAGTTCACCAGCAGATACCTTATATCAAAAATACACAAGTGAGATTAGCCTACCAATCTTTATTCAAAGGAGACGACGTAGAAATCAGTGGTGTAACACTTGGCCTTACTTACCATTTTTAAATAGCTAATCGCAAGGATTTTCATGAACACGCAGTTGAACGTATCAAAACTTTTCAGTATCTCAATAATTGTTAGCGCTATTTTGGGTTGCGGATCTGAAACTGACTCAACTCAGTTAGCAAAAGAAGTTGAACTTGAAAAGTTACGCCAAGAAGGCACTATCATTGAGTCACTTAGTATTGAAAACTACCAAGTTCGTTTAAAAGAAGGTGACACCCATCAATTGAAAGTAACGGGTATAGATTCAAATGGTGAATCTAGAGACGTAACCAATGAAATAACCTGGCAAACAAGTGACGAGAGTATTGCTAAAATCAATAGTAATGGCTTGTTAACTGCTCTAAAAAATTCGCCATCTAGCCAAGGGTTAATTACTATATCCGCGACGACTATAAATGATATTAGTGATGAAAAACAAATATCTATTGCAGATGTGGCGGCAGAATCAATTAATTTAAAACAAGTCATTCCTGCAACAGGCTCTATCAATACATGCACGCCTGCGAGAGTATCGGCCGATATAACCTACGTTGATGGATATACTGCATTAAATAGCTTGAGAGATATAAATCTAAGTGTCGATGAAAATACTACTGCCAAAATCAATCAGCAAGGCTTTGTATATACATCTGCTGCAGCTGTTGAAAGCACTGTAATTACAGCTGCAATTGGCAATGTTACCGATCAATTATCTGTTGTTGCAGATCCTAGCAATTTAAAAGAAATTAATGTTTCGTTTAATTCTGAACAAGACAGTGAGTTAAACATCAGCGTTGGAGATCGAATCCAACTTGCTGCCAAAGCGGTATATCAAAATGGCAATTCTGAGCAAACCGAAGACATTAGCTCAAGTATCAAGTGGTCTGCAATCAACAGTAACTTTATTGGTTTAACACCAAAAAGTATTGACGACAGTGATTCGACAGCTAGTTTTCTTGCACTTAAACCTGGTACCACGCAACTGTTAGCCGATTGTGGTACTAAGCAAAAGATTACAACAGTACAAATTGAAGGTGACGCTGAACTTGATTCTTTAGAAATTAATGATGGCTCTAGCGAGTATTCAATTTCTCCTTTAGGAACGATTGAACTCAAATTGTTCGCTAACTACAGCTCAAATCAATCATCTTTAAATGTAACTGAGTTTGCTAATTGGAGTATTAATAACAGTAATCTAGTAACGACTAAATTAGTAAATGCGGGCACAGCTCAAGCCGGCTACAGAGTTACAAGTACCTCAAATACATTAGGAACAGCATTGATTACTGTTCAATATGACACAGAAATTAGCAGTGTTTTAATAAATATCGAATAATGACTTTATCAATTTAAATAAATCTCAGGTGAGGCATTGAATCACAATACCTCACCACCCTTTTACAATAAACGTAAGCCTATTAATACCAACATCACCATGTTAGCCATTGCTGCAATCAAAAAGAAATAGCTGCGTGGACTTGGGTTCTTTTCTGTTGCTATCGCATAATACAGAATCATATGGATAAGCCTCGCAGCTACATATATCCAGATACACAAAGCAAATGCCATGCTATTCAAGTTAAGAAAAAAACCTAAAAACACAGAGGCTAAAAATAATGGGCTATTCTCTAGGCTATTCATAAAGGTGCGATGCGCTCGAAACACAAAGCTATCATGACTTAAGGAACTGTCGAGTTTACCTGGCACCGCATTGGGTTGTTTTGCTTTAGTTACAGCCGCAACTATCCACTGAATAGTCAACATAATTAGATAAACATACACAGCCGCGTAAGCTGAAAAAGTGAGTTCAGGCATTTTATTTCCTTTTGCTGATAACAAATATACTTATACCTTGCAATAATCCAACCAACACTCCAGTTAATATAACCAACTGATTTATAATGATTAATGATATTTAAAGCTAAACATGCTGTGCCATTACTACGTAAAGTGTATAAAAATTACAGTGTGGATTAGTTATAAGTTCAACACACTAACGCTAAACAACTCATCTATTTACTTTACCCTTGCAAATACTCTCTATACCCTTAAGATCTGCTTTGTTTAAACTGTTAATGCACTAAAAATAATAATAAAAGGTTTTGTCATGCGTTTAGGTCCCGGACTTCTTGTCACCGCCGCTTTTATTGGCCCAGGTACAATCACCACTGCAAGTGTTGCAGGTGCTAATTTTGGCTTTGCTCTTATTTGGACGTTATTATTCTCTGTTATAGCGACTATTTTGTTGCAATCAATGGCTGCTCGTCTTGGTGTGGCTACTGGGAAAGATTTAGCAACTGCACTTAGAACCACTATTCAAACACCGATCTTTAAAGTCCTTGCTGCGATCTTAGTGATCAGTGCGATTGGTATTGGCAGTGCAGCTTACGAGGCGGGAAATTTGACTGGTGCAAGTATGGGGTTACAAGAAATTATCCCATCAATAAACCCATTGATCTGGACACCTCTTATTGCACTATTAAGTGCTGCATTATTATACACAGGTAAACATAAAGTAATTGAAACTGCACTGATTGTTTTAGTAGTTTTAATGAGCTTGGTGTTTATCTCAACGCTGGTGATGGCGGCACCGCCTCTTGGCCAAGTTATGAAGGGTTTTATACCTAGTCTACCTGATGATTCAATTACTACGGTGCTTGCCTTGATAGGCACAACTATTGTGCCCTATAACCTGTTTTTACATTCAGGGGTACTTGCCGAAAAACACGATAGCTCACAAGACATCGATAAAGTTATTAAAGAAACGAATCTTGATACCGGTATTTCGATTACTTTAGGTGGCATAATCACATTAGCCATTTTATCAACGGCCTCAGTGGCATTTTACGGGACTGACGCAGGTAAAATATCAGCTGCTAATATGGCCGTGCAACTTGAGCCTCTGCTTGGGGGTATGGCTCATTATTTCTTTGCTATCGGTTTGTGTGCCGCAGGCCTTACAAGTGCCATCACCGCCCCACTCGCTGGTGCTTATGCGGTATGTGGTATGCTTGGCTGGTCAACACAAATGAGCGATACACGGTTTAAGCTTGTCGCTATTGTTATTTTGCTTTTTGGTGCTTTTGTCGCATCGCTAGGGCTTGATCCTGTTGCGGTGATCATCTTCGCGCAAGCTGCCAATGGTTTATTATTACCTATTGTTACTTGTTACCTTGTTTGGTTAGTGAATCAAAAATCTGTAATGAAAGAGCATACCAACTCGATGTTAGTTAATCTGGTGATTGTGCCTGTATTATTGCTGATATTCGGGCTAAGCCTCTATAAGCTTGTAAACTTGGTAATATAAACACTTTAAATACAAAAAAGGCCGCAATCGCGGCCTTTTCTCTAAGTGCTCGTGCGCTTATTTTGTATAAGCACGTGGCATCGCTGAATCAGTTGTATAACGTTCACGTAGTTTATCTTGACGCGCTTCGGTTGAAACCTCTTCACCGTTGATCCACATTTTACTGACGTGTGAATTAAGCTCAAATGGATCTGCAGACCACATTACAAGGTTGGCACGTTTACCCGTCGCAATTGCGCCTGAGTTTAAACCAAATACATCAGCAATGTTACTTGTAACAGCGCTTAGTGCACCTTGCTGGCTCATACCATAAGATACAGCATTACCCGCATCAAAGCGTAACTGGTATACATTGTGGCTAGAATCGCCCGCTACACCAATAATGACTTTTACACCGGCTTTTTCAAGCTTACCTGCGTTAGCAAGGTTTGCATGTAATGAATCAAAGCTACCCGGTAAGTTAGCCATTGAACTGATGATCACAGGTACATTAGCTTTAGCTAGCGTATCAGCCACAACAACCGCATCATCACCACCATGAATCACTAAATTAATGCCATAGCTTTGTTTTAACTTAACAAGTTCATAGATGTCTGATGCGCGCTGCACGCTTGCAATAAGAGGCATTTCGCCAGCTAGCACTGCATCTAACACTTTTTGTTCAGTCGAAGGCTCTTTTTTGTCGTCTTTTTTGTCATCCTTTTTGGCTGACTTTTGACCTTCTAACTTGTCGATAAGTGTTTTCATCGACATAGCACGGGAACCTTTGCTCTTTTCACCTAAGTGAACAACAAGTGCAACTTGCTTTTTATTTACGCTGTCAAAGCTACCAGATAAATCAACAACAGAGGCAAGACCTGCAAAGATACTTTCACCACCGTTTGGTACGATTAGATCCTGAGTAATGCCGCCTTTACGTGCATAAGGAATTAAGCTACTACGCGGGTTAAATGCAAGGCTAGGATCGAAATCAATCCCTGCTTTATCATCCCCACCATCACGCGAGCCTGCAACAGCACCCACTTCCACTAAACCTAATTGATTCATTGTGCCAATAAAACCAGCGGTTACAATTTGACCTTTTGCATCAATGGTTGTATCAGCATCAATAGATGCAGGGTTGATTGCAACAATTTTACCTTCGTCAATAACTACGCTCGCGCCTTCTAGAACGCCTTGTTCTGTTGACGTGTGCAGTGTTGCATTAACAATCGCTACAGATGCAGCACTCGCAGTTGCCGAGACCAGGCTAGCAGCAACGAGAGACAGTTTTAATGATTGAGTTAATTTTGTCATCAATGTTACTCCTATTTTTGACCTAGCATGAAATCGCTTTGTGCTTGATATTTATCATCATTACGATCATAAACTTTGGCACCATCAATAAACACTTGTTCAGCTTTCGCATAAACACTGAATGGGTTTTGATTCCAAATAACCACATCAGCTTGTTTACCCGCTTCTAGTGAACCTGTTTTGTCATCAATGCCTAGTGATTTCGCAGCGTTTGATGTGATCCACTTGATTGCATGTTGTTCAGAAATGTTATAACCAACATCATTGGCGCGGTACATAACTTTCCCTGCTTCTTGGTTTAGACGCTGAATTGTTGTGTCGGAATCTGAGTGAACCACTGCACATGAATTTTTAACTGCATCAACAATTGCTACGTTCTCTTGAACCATGTCGTAGGCTTCCATTTTAAAGCCCCACCAATCTGGCCAAAGTGCTGCACAGTTGCCATTTTCAGCTAATAGATCAGCAATCTTATAAGCTTCAACACCATGATGGAATGTACCTGAGTGATAGCCAAATTCTTTACCAAGATCGATCATCATAGCCATTTCCTCTGCCTTGTAGCAGTGGTTATGAATGAGTATCTCGCCATCAAGAACACCCGCTAAGGTATCAAGCTTGATATCACGATGCGGTACTTCGGGGTTTTTACCTGCAGCATAATCGCTCTCGTATTTTTCCCATTGACGCTTATATTCTGCTGCTTCTATCCAAGCTGTACGATAGCCGGCCATATTACCCATACGCGTTGATGGTAAAACACCTTTACTACCATAAACACGTTTTGGGTTTTCACCACATGCCATTTTTAAACCATATGGTGCATCAGGAAACTTCATCCCTTGCATCGTATGAGAAGGAATATTTTTAAGCGTTACGCCACGACCACCAATCAGGTTTGCAGAACCGGGTAGAATTTGTAAAGACGTAATGCCCCCTTCACGAGCACGATTAAAACCTGGGTCCTGTGGCCAGACAGAGTGTTCAACCCACACTTCAGCTGTAACAGGGCTTGTCATTTCGTTACCATCTTGGTGAGATGCCACCGATGGTGTTGGATATGCACCTAAATGTGAATGCACATCAATAATACCTGGTGTTACCCATTTGCCTTGTGCATCAATCGTTTTATCAGCTTGAACTGATAAATCTTTACCAACTTGCTGTACTTTGCCATCAACAAAGAAAACATCTGCATCATCTAAGCGCTCACCTGTGCCAGTTAGTACTGTTGCATTTGTGATCAATGTGCTTTGTGATGCAAGAGGCTTATAGGTGCTTGGGTATGGGTTTTTATTTATAGTTACTTTTGGATCTTGAGGGCCATTGTCTTGGCATCCCGCTAACGCGACACCAAGCGCCATGACCAATACGGATGGAGCAAATTTTTGCATTATGTTGTTTCTCCTTTTTATTATTGAACCACCTTAACCAAATGTTAATTTCAATGCGAACAAACGAGGCAAGTAGCAGTTTATTGGGACGAATTACCTGTTTTGTTTTGCTCTATTTTTTAATGTAATTGTTATATAGCTGCTCTAAAGCACCTTCGGTAGTTAAACTCGGATCTTTGTTAATAAAATGCTTCACAGTGCGAGTTACAAAGTCTGAATTTTGTTTATGCTGCTTCGCAAAACTTTTAATCAGTGAATCAGCATCGTTTGCTGCTGTTACCTTCTCGTGGCGATGGCGATATTGGCTTAAAGCACGATTAAAATCACCGTTATAATCTTCAACCACCAGCTTATAGAATTCTGTTCTGTCTACGTTCAAATCGTTAATGCAGTAATTTAGCGCGTCTTTAAAGTCATAAAAGACTTTGCCTTGCACATCAAATTCGGCACGCTTCTGACGAATAGTTACACTGGCCTCTTCTGTTGCATAACTATAACCTTGAAACGCAAGCCGCTCTGCAGCCTCTGCACCTAACTTCATACCTGCTTTAATGCTATGTACAAATTCATCACTCATATCGTGAAGCTCACTTTCATGCCACATGTGATAAATTCTCAACGCTTTAGCGTATTTTGCTGAAAGTTTCTTTTTAAGCTTTGTCACTCGCCCATCAATGGTCAGTATCCGTTCGTTATGTAGTAACGCAAAACATTCATAACATGCTGGAATAGATATAAATTCTGCGTCTTCACCTAAATCTATAATGCTTTGTAGCATATGTAGTGGTGGGCAAAAATCTCGCTCAGTGGCTTCACAACCGCAATAGAAGCATTGATTAAAATGTTTTGATTCAGATGCATAAGCTTGTTGATAATAGCCTGCTAATTTCGTGGCCACTGGTACTCCTTATACTTTAAATAGCGCGACTAAAAAATGTAGAGTTAAAACGTAAATGTAACCATTACGTAAAAACCAAACCTTTAATACTAGCCAATAAAGATTTTTTAATAATAAAAATAGAAAAATATTTCTCGAATTGTGTCAAAGTTCACACTTAAAAATATACCTTATCAAGCGGTTATTTTTTGTTGTTCACATCTACATACTTACTTACAACTTGTCGATTTTCATTAACAGCAATTACTCTCGGTTAGCGCATACTTTAACTGTGCCCAGCAAATAGGAAGTGTGCAGTATCCAAAGCGAGGTAGCACATATGACGTGTCACATGGACAAACAACTGGAGAGAAAGATGAATACGTTAACAACAGCACTCGGTACAGCATTAATTTTAGGTTCTTCATTAGTAGCAACAGAAACAAACGCCGCACAATTTGTAGCAGCAGATGACAATGTTGGTACTCAAGCGTGTATGGCAATTGCTTCGAACAAACCATTAAACGTAATAAACACAATGCGTGATTTACGCTTAAGCAAACGGGTTATGACAGAAAAGCTACAGTGTAATGAAATGAGCACTGAAAAGTTTGCTAGCACCTATGGGTTTAATAAATCAGCAAGTTATTTAAATTTTGAAACAACAACAAAAACCAGTATCCAAGATATTGCTAAAGTATCTGACGATACAGTCATTGTTATTGCTGGTTCTAAATAATTATGATGAATTATAAGTAGTAGGCCGATACCGGCCTGCTACACACCCTACCCCTATTATATTAACGCAGCGATAAGACCAAATAAGCCGCCAAACACCCCGCCCCAGATCACTAACCAACCTAAATGTTCTTTGATCATGGTTTGAATAATATCTTTTACCATAGTTGGCGTAAGTTCATTTAAACGCTCATCAACTAAACGCTCAACTGTACCATGTAATGACCCACCTAGATGAGAGTTGGCAAATAGCTTTTCATCAAGAATCGTTTTAAATTCGTCGCTCTTTGATATATCAATCACCGCCGCTTTCATTTTTTCAATGAAAGGTTCACGCATAGGCTCTAACGCATCTCGGCCACCAAACATAGACAGCATGCCACCAAATTGTGAGTTTTCAATGACCTCAATTAAAGAATCATAAGCCGGACTTAAATTAACTTCACTAATAACTGGCTCAAGATCAATATTAGGTTTCGCTAAAGCCATGACTTGATCAATTTTCTCTTCTGCAAAAAACTCGGTCATAACTAAGTTACGTATAGCAACTTTAAAAGAGGCAAATTTAAGAGTAATGACACCTGTTCCGTAAAGAAAAGGGACTTTTTCAAACAGCATATGAATTGCAAGCCAGTTTGTTACAGCCCCAGATAAGGCAAATAAACCAACCGTTAAGACAACTGTTTGATCAAATAAAAATCCGACTAATACTAAGGCAACTGCCACTAAATTAGTGATGAGACTTTTATTCATCTGAATCCTCGTAAATTAATTACTAAACTTTAATAATATTAACGCCATGGGTTTGTTAATTCACCGTCTTTTTGCCATAGTTTAATTATATGGTTAAAAGGTGAACAGAATTATGTGGAATTCGGTGAATGAGCAGATAAGCCAAGCGATGCATTTTGAGTTTAAGCATACTTTTAAACGCCAGTTACAATCACCCAATAACGATAAATACTTCCATATTGGTGATGATCTACACCACTTCTTTGTTAAGGTAGCTCACTTAAGTGATTTAGAGCGACTCGAATGTGAAGCTTTTAATTTAGAGCTGCTCACGCAAGAGAGTTTATTTATGATACCCGATTGCATCACTACAGGTTGTAACATTGAGTATTCATTCATCGTTCTAGAATGGTTAGAACTTGATAAGCAACCACATTCAAATTGGTATCAAATGGGTGAACATTTAGCCATGCTTCATCAAAAACATACTCAAGCCATGTTTGGTTTTGATAATGATAACTTTTTAGGTCCAACTGTTCAGCCCAATCGATGGCACAGAAAGTGGGATGTTTTTTTTGCAGAGGAACGAATAGGCTGGCAACTGCAATTGTTACAAGAAAAAGGCATTGAGTTAGTAAACCAAGAAATGTTCATCGCCTTTATTAAAGATGCACTGCATAGCCATGTAGTGGAACCATCTCTACTCCATGGTGATTTTTGGCGAAGAAATATGGGGTTTTATAACACCGTACCCAGTATTTTCGATCCAGCTTGTTATTATGGTGATCGGGAATGTGATATCGCAATGAGCGAATTATTTGCTCCACTGCCAGAAGCCTTTTACGAGGCATACAATGCCTTATACCCATTACAATCTGGATATGAGCAACGAAAACTCATCTATCAACTTTACCCTGTTCTTAACCATGCAAACATTTTTGCAGGACACTATCTTACTGAAGCAAAACAACAAATCGAATTACTCCTTAAATAACATTAAAATCGTTGTAAAACGAATGTCATAAACCGTTAATCGTGGCTATAGTTTACTTATAACGCGTTCAGATACAGGTGCTAGCCGCTTGTTTAGCGGTTAGTAAGTTATACCAATCTGATTAAATCTAGATTCATTTTTCATGGGTTAAGGTTTAATTCTGATTGCAATTTAACGAACTCAGGCATGCCTGATTAAGGTAAAAGCTGATGAAAGAACATTTCACACAACGTATTTCATGCCCTCATTGTGGCCACCATATACATGTTGCTCTTGATGCAAGCGACGGTGACCAGGATTACTACGAAGATTGCAGCGCATGCTGTAACCCGATCCACTTAAATATGCATATTGATTACGCACACAACAAACTAGAACTTTTCGTTGACAGCGACGACGAGCAAATTTTTTAATTTGCTCGTTTGCTATGTTCTTGTTGGGATAGGTAATTTTCTACGGTGTTTATAATGGTATAGGTTTGTTGATCAACTTCGATATTAAGCTTATCACCAACACTGTACTTATCTAAATTTGTGATTGCGAGTGTTTCTGGGATTAGGTGCAACCAAAAGCCCTGTTCATCAACTTCGCCAACGGTCAAACTTGCGCCATTAACACTAACAAAACCTTTGTAGAGTACGTATTTTTGCCAATCAGCTGCTAGTGATAAGTGCATTTTACAATTATTTTGATCATGATTAATTGCAATAATTTCTGCCATACAATGAATATGACCAGAAACAATATGCCCTCCTAATTCTGTGCCAAAGGTAACTGAACGCTCAAAATTTACTGTGTCATGCTCAGTTAATGCACCTAAATTAGTTAGTCTTAGTGTTTCATCTATTACATCAAAATCAATAAAACTGAACTCTGCTGATTGTTTTTCAAAACTCACGACTGTCAAACAACAGCCATTAATAGCAATACTCGCCCCCAAAGTTAAGTTAGCAGCATAGTCATTAGCTACCTGTAAAGTGAGTCGTAAAATTCCACCTTCGTGAATCGCTTTTTTTACAATAGCTTGGGTTTGTACAATTCCGGTAAACATAGCAACACTTCTTTTCTTCACTAAATAGATAACTGCGATTTTTATTGATCTATGAATAGATTACAATGTTTGTCTGTTTTTTTAGTTGTGTGTTTTTTATGCTTTTTTGTAGTTGGGAAGCCAAGCGCTTAATTTCTTTAGCCATCCCTGTGTTTTTGGCGCAAGTTACACTTATTTTAATGACTGTGGTTGATACAGTAATGGCAGGTCAAGTAAGCGCAACTGACTTAGCTGCTTTATCAATTGCAACTGGTATCTGGAACCCATTAATGCTTGCCCTTCAAGGAATTTTACTTGCGCTTACAGGAATTATTGCGCAATTTTCAGGTTCAAATGATAAACAAGGAATTAGTCATTATTTTCAACAAGGCTTATATTTAGCACTGATACTTAGTTTCATAGGTGTCTTAGTGGCAGGTTTTGCTGATAGCGTATTAAATCAACTGGACACCAGCGCTGCGATTACATCTCTGGCTGAGCAATATATTTACTTTGTTAAATGGGGAATGCTGGGCTTTTTGCTATTTAGCGTGTATCGCAATATTACTGAGGGTATGGGTATGACAAAGCCAGCCTTCTATATCAGTCTAATCGGTTTAGCTGTAAATGTTCCTGCAAACTATGTATTTATCCACGGTAAATTAGGGTTTGATGCCTACGGTGGTGCCGGATGCGGTATAGCCACAGCACTTGTATTTACTTCTATGGCACTAACTCAAGTCATTTACTGTCATTTCAGTAAAAAAGTGAATGCTAAAGAACTCCTCGCTAATTTTGCATTACCAAAATTCTCAACAATGTGGATCATTACCAAAGTAGGTATTCCTATCTCACTTGCTACCTTTTTTGAAGTAACCTTATTTGCTTGTATTCCTTTATTTATAGCTCATTTAGGTGCTGTCGCAGTCGCTGGCCATCAGATTGCAGCCAGTGTTACCACCTTGCTATTTATGATGCCACTAAGTCTCTCAATTGCGATAAGTATACGTATTGGCAATTTATTTGGTCAGCAGCATTTTGAGCAATTAAGAAATGCAGTAAGAACTAGCTATATTCTGGCAGCTGTAATTGCATTTATGCTAGCCAGTATTACTTTTTTTGCTCGTGATATCATCAGCCAATTGTATTCAGATAATCCTGAGGTATTAGCACTTGCCTCTTCAATTATGGTATTGGCTTGCATCTACCAATTGCCAGACGCTTTACAGGTCTCAGCTAACGGCATTTTACGCGGATTAAAGCACACAGCCCCTATTGGCTACATAACATTTGTTTCATATTGGCTGATCGGATTTGCGCTTGGATTCGTACTTGCTCGTACAGATTTAATTGTTCCAGCAATGGGCCCTCATGGCTTTTGGATAGGCATTATTGTGGGGTTAAGTGCCGCAGCAATTATGTTGATGTTCACTGTTCATAGGCGATTTAAACATGCACCATTTTTGCAAAACCAATAGCCTTCTAAACTCTATTATTGCTCTAGTGTGTGTGGCACTTATTGCCTGCACACCCTCTTCTGGTGATGTAAATCACACCTATGCGCAAAGACTAAATAACGTGCTTAAAAACGAAGGTTTTAAGCTATCTAAACCAAGTATGCTAACTGTTAAGCACTTCGCTTATGACGATGAAGACAAAGCAACGATCGGCATGCTTGAACTTGCCCAGCTACGTCAGTGTAAACTTGCAACTCTGATTGCTGAGCACAATAATCAGCTTGGCAAAACGGCAACACCCGCTAATGTTTTGAGTTATCAAATTAAGTTTATACAAAGCGCAAATAAATGCTTAGAAAGCATTGATGAACAAGATGAACTTTTTGAAAAAATAAAACTCACCGCAGCAACAAAACAAGCAAATTTAGCCAACTACTTTAAAGCTATGCTGTTCAACGAAACCGAGTTTAAACAAAGCTGGCAGCTAAGTTCGACTTATATTGATGAAAATACGTCAGGTTTTAGCGAAACCGTGAGCGCATTGGAGCAGATTGCTAAATTAAACAATCAAATTACTACCAGCAAAATAAACGATATGGAGCCCGATAAAATCATCAGCCAACTTGAAGTGTTAAACCGTTTTAAATACAACAAGCTGTTAATTTCGGCGGCTCGAGCCCAAACACATTACAATCAACAATTAACAGAGCTGCTTATGCAGTACACAAATGATGAACTCTGTCCTGCCAACAAGAATAAACAAAAAGCACAAACGCTAAGTAATGTGTTTAAAAAGTTTTATTTGGAGCAGTTACAACCTTATCAATCATTCTTGGTGGGAAGATTAGAAACCCTACAACCACTTTATCATCAAATATGGCGTGACACTGAAATGAGCCCATTAGTAGATAGCGAAAGTAATGAGGCAATTTTACGTAATCTTAAGCGCTCTGCTAAAAGCCATGTAACTTGGTGGCAAGGTTTTTATCGAGCGTGCGAAATTAGTCCGTTATGAGTAAAAAACCAGCACTTAACATAAAAATAGCTAAAGCTGCTTGATTCACACAAGCAGTCGCTATATATTAGCCTCCGTTGTTTAGCCAAGCTGACAACTTTTTAAATCAAAATACAACCGTAGCTCAGTTGGTTAGAGCACTACCTTGACATGGTAGGGGTCGGTGGTTCGAATCCACTCGGTTGTACCACGATTTAGGTATAACCAAAGGAAAGAGCACTACCACTCTTAATGGCCCGGTCCAAAGGTCGGTGGTTCGAATCCACTCGGTTGTACCACTCTTGATTTTGACACTTCTGTACGACCGTAGCTCAGTTGGTTAGAGCACTACCTTGACATGGTGGGGGTCGGTGGTTCGAATCCACTCGGTCGTACCAATTCTAAATTTACTAATTTACTAATTTACTAATTTACAATATCTCAAAGCTCAGCTAGTTAGCGCACTACCACTCTTGATCGCCCGCTCCAAAGCTCGGTGGTTCGAATCCACTCAGTCGTACCAATTCTAAATATTCTAATTTGATAATTGGGATCACTCATACCCTAATAACTTCGACAACTCTGAAGCTGTTACCTGCATATTTTCGTGGATCATTGCCATATCAGTTGTATGAGAGCCGTCAGTGAAATCAATAAATGGCACAACTAATGCCGCTGCGATTTGACCTGTGGCATCAAACACCGGATAACCAATATCATTTACTCCATGAGCTTGCGCACTAATTACACTCTCATAACCCTGACTTTTAACGCGATTGATTATATCCTCGAGTTGTTCAGAATTTGCTTGTGGGTGGTCACTTGGCACACGACTTAGCATTAAATCACGCTTTTCTCGTTCAGAAAACGCCAACAATAAATGCCCTGAACAGGTATTTACTAAGGGTGCTTCAGCGCCAAGTCTAACGCTAAAGATACGCGCCGAAGGTGAATCTTGCTGCACTACAACATGACCTTTACCTTCGTAGTAAATCACTAAATGGCAAGATTGCTCTATGGTATAAGATAATCTGTGCATCAAAGGGTTAGCTAGCGATGTTAAACGCTTAATAGGTGGAAACCGATTGGCTAGCCCAAAAAGCTTTAAGGTTAATCTATGCCTATCACTTCCCGCTGGCGTTTCAATATAGCCACGTTGCTCTAATACCGCCAACATTCTAAACAACTCGCCGACCGAACGATCGAGTCGTGCTGTGATATCTGTGATATTGAGACCGTCCACTTCACTTGACAGCAATTCAAGCAAATCCAATCCTTTTTCAAGCGCAGGAGCTGAATACACTTTTTTCCGTGATTTAGAATCCGTTTCTTTTTCCACTGATATTCACCTTAATATAACTCACTAGTTTTTGAGACTAGTTATAAAATTTCCTCAGATAACAAAAGTATACATTAGTTTCATTTATGAGAAAAAGCGCCATACCCATTTAATAAGCTGCTATTTGTTCATCCAGTGAAAAAATCCGCTCAACAAGCTTCCACTTAGCAGATTTACTGGATGACGTATCAACCTTTTGAAACTTTTCCATTAATGCTTCCCATTCTTGAACTTTACTATTTTGAGCATCGAATCTGGCTTTGTGTTCAAAACTAAAATCATCGCTGGTATCAAGTATCATAATTAATTGTGTGCCTAGCCGATGAATCGCCATGTTCGTTATACCCACTTCTTTGATTGCCGCTACAACTTCAGGCCATACATTTCCCGGGGCATGGTATTTCTCATATTCGGCTATTAAATCATCGTTGTTTTCTAGCTCTAATGTTAAGCAATATTGCATTTCATTTCTCCACTGATGTTTTATGTATATAGATAACGCGATAAGCAAAAACAGCTATCACCATAAAACTAATTAAAGGTAGTAAAAAAGAGGTTTGTACTGCACTTAGTGACTTAATCAGTGGCCCTGCATCAATCATCTGCCCCTGTAGAGGTGGCATTAGCGCTCCTCCGACAATCGCCATAACCAAGCCTGAGGATGCGATACTTGCATCGGCTTTTAAACCGCCTAAACTGATACCATAAATTGTTGGGAACATTAAAGACATACACCCCGAAACAGCAATAAGACAATACAATCCGAGCATGCCCCCAGTAAAAATGACAGCAAACGTCAAGCTCGCTGCAGCAATTGCAAAGATCATCAGCAGTAATGCGGCATTAACCCAATTAAGTAAAAACGTACAAATAAAGCGACTGGCCAGAAAAACACACATAGCAACAATGTTGTAATTCTGCGCTTCAGAAGCGGTTAAGCCTACTTCAGTCATCCCGTAATGGATAATAAAAGTCCAGCACATAATTTGTGCGCCAACATAAAAAACTTGAGCAATCACACCTTCAACATAGCGCTTATTTTTAATAAGTTTTACAAAAACCTCCTTCGCGCTATTGTCACTTTGATTTACTTTAACAGCCTGTGTATTAGGCAAGCGATAAAATAAATAGATAAAAAATAAGACAATAACAATCATCGCAATTACCACATAAGGGTCGCGTATTGTCGCCAAATCAGCTGCCTGCATCGCCATATGATTAAATGGTTCTTCTTTTGAAAAGGTATAAAGTGCTTCGGTAAGCTTTTCATCAACAACTGCGGGGAGCCAATGTGCATATTCTGGATGTTGTAACTTTTCTTCAGCTCTAAACTGTTCTATTTCAAGCTTATTTAGAATCATAGTTGAAGCAACAAACATGCCCATCAACGAACCAACAGGGTTGAATGCTTGCGCTAAATTTAACCGCTTTGTGGCTGTCCGCTCATCTCCCATCGATAAAATATAAGGATTTGCAGTTGTCTCTAAGAGTGCCAATCCACAGGTTAAAATACACAAAGAAGCCAAAAAATAATTAAATTCCATGTAATAACTGGCAGGAATAAATAGTAATGCACCCAGTGCATATAGCCCAAGTCCAAGTAGTATCCCAGATTTATACGAATAGCGCCGAATATACAATGCGGCAGGAATAGCCATCACTCCATACCCTAAGTAAAAAGCAAATTGCACAAGAGAACTCTGTGCATTTGAAATTAGAAAAATATCTTTGAACGCTTTTACCAGCGGGTTGGTAATGTCATTTGCAAAGCCCCAAAGAGGAAAAAGTGCTGCAACCAGAATAAAAGGTATCAGCATATCCGTTGCGATTAATGGTGCAGTTTCCCCTCCATCTTTTGTACCTAATTGATATGTGTTCATTGTTAATTACGCTCTTAGTTAGATGCTGTTAATACGAACTGCTTAGTACAGTTCATGTTTAAAAGATTGCACGATAAATTCATATATACAATTAAATTTCATATAAGAAAAATATTATTTTATATATATCTATAAAAAACAATTACTTATTTACTGTTTTTTTAAAGGTTTCTGTCTGTAGCAACAAATGACAGTGGCTAGAGACGAAAGAAAGATGTTGACTTGTTTAATTATTACAAATATTTTAAATATGAAAAAATAATTCATACTTAAAATAATTTGCTAGTGTACCAACAAACTTTAATTGTGAGGATTGAATGTCTGGAAATAAATTTGTGTTACTGCATGAACAAGACAACGTCATTGTTTGTTGTCAGGCTGCATACCTTGGTGAAGCGATCACCATTGCAAATGATGATCTAACGCTAAATACAGATGTCACTGTTGGTCATAAAGTTGCCTGCCGTGCAATTCAAAAAGGCGAACAAATTTTAAAATACGGTGTGCCTATCGGATCTGCCACTGACGATATTGAAAAAGGACAGCATGTGCACCTTCACAATATGAAGAGTGACTATATAGCAAGCCACACTAGGCACTCAGTTAGTGGAGATTAATATGCAGGGCTATTTAAGAAGTAATGGTAAAAAAGGTATTCGTAACACAGTGGTTGTAGCCTACTTAGTTGAATGTGCACACCATGTGGCAAGAACAATTGTTAATAAGTCAAATAACCAAGACATCCAACTTATTGGCTTTCCTGGCTGCTATCCAAACAATTATGCACTTTCTATGATGACTAAACTGTGTACCCACCCTAATGTTGGCGGTGTGTTACTCGTTTCTTTGGGATGTGAAGGGTTCAACCGTGAACACTTAAGTGAAGCTATCAGTCAGTCTGGTCGCCCCGTTAGTACGCTTGTTATTCAAAATAATGGCGGAACAAAAAACACCATTGATAAAGGGGTTCAAGAAGCTGCGGCTATGCTAGAACAAATTTCTTCATGCCCTGTTGTTGATATGACAGTTGATGAATTAGTTATTGGCACAATTTGTGGTGGTTCAGATGGCACCAGTGGTATCAGCGCAAACCCTGCTGTTGGTAAGTGTTTCGACCGTTTAATTACGCAAAATGCAACCTGCATTTTTGAAGAAACCGGCGAACTTGTGGGCTGCGAGCAAATAATGGCGCAAAGGGCCGAATCGAAAGACCTTGCAGACAAGCTTGTATCTTGTGTCATAAAAGCTGAGAAATATTACACAAAAATGGGCTATGGCAGCTTTGCTCCGGGTAATGCAGAGGGTGGCTTAACAACACAAGAAGAAAAATCAATGGGAGCTTATGCTAAGTCAGGTGGCTCGTTAATTAATGGCATTATTAAACCGGGTGAAGAGCCCCACAAAAAAGGCTTATTCTTGATGGATGTAGTCCCTGATGGAGACCCTAAATTTGGATTTCCAAACATTTCTGATAATCAAGAAATCATCGAAATGATTGCATCAGGTGCCCACATCACATTATTTACAACCGGTCGTGGCTCCGTTGTTGGTTCAGCTATTTCGCCAGTAATTAAAATCTGCGCAAACCCTGAAACATACAAAAACTTAAGTGATGACATGGATATAAATGCTGGAAGTATTATCGAAGGTCAGAAAACGGTAGAGCAAGTGGGAGATGAAATCTTTGATCTTATTGTCCGCATTGCAAGTGGTGAACAAAGTAAATCTGAACAAATGGGACATCAGGAATTTTTGTTAACTTATAAAACATTCGACAGCATAGGACCTGCTTGCTTGAATTAATGTGAGCAGAGGACATCATCATGAATAATTACTTTAATCATAAATACCCTGATATATCGGACCTCAAGAAAAAAGCCAAACAACGCATACCACGCTTTGCATTTGATTACCTTGAAGGTGGCTGTATGGAAGAGCGAAGTGTTCAGCGAAATCGAGACGAGATCAATGCTGTACAATTGCGTAGTACATTATTAAAGCCCTTTTCTGGCAGCGATCAATCCGTTGAACTATTTGGCCACACCTACTCAGCTCCTTTTGGAATTGCACCCGTTGGTTTGCAAGGCCTAATGTGGCCAAAAGCGCCTGAGATACTGGCTAAAGCTGCCGCTGAAAAAAATATCCCTTATGTATTAAGTACTGTTTCGTCATCTAGCCTTGAGCGTATTGCAGAAGTGTCTGAGGGTCATGCTTGGTTCCAATTATACAACCCAACAGATGAGAGCATTCGTAAAGATCTATTAAGTCGCATAAAAGCAGCACACTACCCTGTATTGGTTGTCACAGTTGATGTGCCAACATTTGGCTATCGCCCAAGAGATATCCGCAATGGTTTGGCGATGCCACCTAAAATGACACTCTCAAACATCATGCAAATGCTAAGTAGACCCCGTTGGTTTTACGAAACAGCGCTTGCCGGCAAGCCTGAAATGCAAACCCTAAAACCCTATATGCCTAAAGACATGCCAACTGATGAACTTGCAGCATTTATGAATAAAACGGTTATGGGCCGTGTAGATATTGAGGGACTAAAGCCTATACGAGATATGTGGCAAGGGCCATTAGTAATAAAAGGATTAATTAGTGAACAAGATGTGAAATCGGCTATAGAACTTGGCGCTGATGCTGTCGTAATTTCTAATCATGGTGGTCGACAACTTGATGCAGGTGAATCACCAGTAAAACCACTACAAACTATCGCATCTAAGTATTCAAAAGACATAAAGATATTTATGGATAGCGGTTTACGAAGCGGCACTAATATTGTGAGTGCCCTAGCAAGTGGAGCAGATTTTACTTTTCTGGGTAGACCTTTTGTATATGGCATTGGCGCATTAGGTGATAAAGGAGGCATTCATACCATTAATGCATTGATGATGCAGGTAACGCAGATAATGAACCAATTAGGCTGTGAAAAAGTAACGGACTTACCAAGCTTCCTAGTTAAATAGCTGAACAATATGGTAGGAGTATTATGAAAAACGTTTTCAACACTCGTCAACTTGGTAACACAAACCTAAATATATCAACGTTAGGTTTTGGGGCTGCGTCTATGGGTAATTTATATCAACCAGTCAGTGATGAAGAAGCTAAAAACACTTTATCATCTGCGATTGATATAGGTATTAACTATTTTGATACAGCTCCGCGTTATGGTGCAGGACTAAGTGAACGTCGAGTGGGAGATGCACTAAGAGAACTTCCAAAACAGGATTATATATTATCCACAAAAGTTGGAAGACTCATTAAACCAGACGCGAAAGCGGATGTAACGCAGCTTCGCCATGGTTTTGCTACTCCAATGCCTTTTGATGCTCAATATGGCTACAGCTACGATGGCATTATGCGCTCATTCGAGGATAGTCAGCAACGTTTAGGGCTCGCTGAAATTGATATTCTTCTGGTTCATGATCTTGGTAGAGATACTCATGGAGATAGAGATTCATTTTATTTTATGCAGTTCGAGCAAGGTGGTTATAGAGCACTTGATGAACTTAAAAGTAGCGGACAAATCAAAGCGATTGGTTTAGGTGTAAACGAGGTAGAAATTTGTAAGCGTGCCATGAATATTGGCCAGTTTGATTGTTTTTTATTAGCCGGCCGATACTCATTACTTGAACAAGAACCAGTCAACGAGTTTCTTCCTCAATGCATTGCAAATGCTACGTCGATAATTCTCGGTGGTCCTTACAACTCGGGCATATTAGCAACTGGCGTTCGCACTAACAAAACGCCCTTTTATAACTACAACCCTGCCCCTAAAGAAGTAATTTTAAAAGTAGATAAAATTGAGCAAATTTGTCTAGACCATAATGTCACTCTCGCTGCTGCTGCACTGCAATTTCCGCTTGCACACCCGGCAGTTGCATCGGTTATTCCAGGCCTTGGCAATGCAAAGCGAGTTGCAAAAACTGTACAGCTATTTAATGAAGTGATCCCTTGTGCATTTTGGCAAGATTTAAAATCTGAACAGTTACTTGCTGAAAATGCCCCAGTACCGATGTAATGAGCGTAATTATGAAATCAACATCTAGCTCAATAATAGAAAAAGTAGATAGCCATCAACACTTTTGGCAATTAAGCCGAGGAGACTATAACTGGCTAACTTCTGACTTTACTTGTATCTATAAAGATTATTTGCCTGAATTACTAGCTCCAGCATTAGAGTTATATGGCATAACGAGCACAATTGTGGTTCAAGCAGCAGATTCAATAGATGAGACATACTTCTTGCTTGAGCTAGCTAAAAAAACTGATTTCATAGCAGGTGTCGTCGGTTGGGTTGATTTTCAAGCCAACGATGTCATTTCTCATTTAGCGTCATTAAGTAAAAATCCCTATTTCAAAGGTATTCGTCCAATGTTGCAAGATATTGACGACCCTGACTGGATACTCAATGACGATTTTGCTGCTATTTTTGATTTTTTAGCAAACAACAGCCTTACATTTGATGCACTTATACTTGATATACATCTTGAGCAGATAACATCAATTGCAAAGCGCTATCCACAATTAAATATTGTAGTTAACCACCTTGCTAAACCTGACTTAACAAAACCTATGTCAACGAAATGGCAACGCCAGTTAACCTGCTTGGCAGAGTTAGAAAATGTTTCTATTAAGCTTTCAGGACTAATGACACAAGCTGCAACAGATTGTGTTGATGTTGCTATTTATCGTCAATATTTTCAGCTCATTTATCAATTGTTTGGTCCGAAAAGAATTCTTTGGGGAAGTGATTGGCCTGTTGTCAACATGAATGGCAGTTATGCTTTGTGGCATGACATTAGTCAGGCATTGATCAATGAATTGCCCAAAGCAGAACGGCAGTTGATATGGTCAGAAAATGCGCGAAATTTTTATAAGTTACTCTAATCACACCTTTTAAGGACACATTATGAATCAGCAAAGCTCAAAAAAAATTGCCTTAGTAACAGGAGGTGGTAGCGGAATAGGTCGAAGTATCTGTTTACGTTTAGCGAAACGGAATATACATATTCTTGTTGTTGATTTAAATATCGATGCTGCAAACACAGTGATGCAAGAAATAAATGAAAACGGTGGATCTGCACAAGCATTTGCAGTGGATGTAGCGAACCATCAACAAGTTGCAGAGTTGTTTGCAACTATAAAAAAACACTATGCCATTGATATTCTGATAAACAATGCAGGTATAGCCCACATTGGCAATATCGAAAATACCACAGAGTCAGACTTAGACAGACTCTATAACATCAATGTTAAAGGTGTTTATAACTGTATGCATGCAGCCATTGCAAGTATGAAAGAAAAACAGAGCGGCGTCATCATTAACCTAGCATCTGTTGCTTCATCCGTAGGAATTGCCGATAGGTTTGCCTATTCAATGACTAAAGGTGCCGTTTTAACTATGACCTACTCTGTAGCAAAGGATTATTTATCATACGGTATTCGTTGTAACTGTATTGCCCCTGGTCGTGTTCATACCCCTTTTGTTGATAACTTTTTAGCACAAAGCTACCCAGATAATCAGGCTGAGATGTTTGAAAAGCTCTCAAAAAGCCAACCTATTGGTCGCATGGGTAAACCTGAAGAAATCGCAGGACTTGTTGATTACTTATGCTCAGACGACGCTGCATTTATAACAGGCAGTAATTTCCCGATTGATGGCGGTTTCGTCACACTTAATAATTAACTGAAGTAAAGAGAATCATTATGAAACTACTCAGATATGGCCCTGAAGGCCAAGAAAAACCCGGTATTATAGATGGTGACGGTAAAATTCGTTGCTTAAGTGGCATTATTAATGATGTTAATGGAGCCGCTCTTTCAGTTGAGAGCCTAGAAAAAATAAAACGCTTAGACCTTACATCACTGCCTATTGTAGATGAGTCAGTAAGAATCGGCGCATGCGTTGCTAACGTTGGTAAGTTCATTTGCATTGGTTTGAACTACGCAGATCATGCTGCAGAATCTGGCATGGCAATCCCAAATGAGCCTGAAGTATTCAGTAAAGCCACCAGCGCCATCAGTGGACCTAACGATAATATTATCAAACCTAAAAACAGCGAAAAATTAGACTGGGAAGTTGAACTTGCCATCGTCATTGGTAAGCACGCCTCCTATGTCAATGTTGAAAATGCCAATGACTACATAGCTGGTTATTGTGTTTGTAATGATGTATCTGAGCGTAACTTTCAACTAGAGCGTGGCTGCCAATGGGATAAGGGTAAAGGCTGTGACACATTTGGTCCACTTGGTCCTTGGCTAGTAACCAAAGATGAGATTGCTGATCCACTTAATTTAGATATGTGGTTAAAAGTAAACGATACCCAATTCCAAAATGGTAATACTAAAACCATGGTATTTGATCCTGCGTTTATTGTTAGCTATCTCAGCCAATTTATGAGCCTACAACCAGGCGATGTTATCTCTACAGGCACTCCACCGGGAGTTGGTTTAGGGCAAACTCCGCCAATTTATTTGAACGATGGTGATGTTGTAACCCTAGGCATTGAAGGCTTAGGTGTACAACAGCAACGGGTCGTTGATTATAAGAAATTACACTAAGTAATAAATCCCAAATTACATTTGATCAGGACCAAAATCCGATAGAGCGACAGCATATCGGATTTTTATTTAATACCATATATGGACTATCTCCGATTGCAAGACAGTAATTGATAGAATTTCAAAGTTCATTGCTGCCATATATTCGGCTTT
>NZ_CAMZMY010000032.1:0-42037 GCF_947311895.1 Pseudoalteromonas sp. PAR1
CACCGAGTAGGTAGCGGCTCAGTCCAACAAGCGATTATGCAACACAAACTGCGTGTCGCATAAATACTAAAATGTTAGGTGTACATATAGATGCAACCCAGATTAGAGCTCGAGTTTTTGCAAGATGATCCATCCAAAATATGGGTTAAGGCATGCAATGAGCGATTCGCAGGAGAAACGGAGCAGTATTTTAATGCTCAATCGCTGCGTGATCTCGCAGAAAATTTGTCTAGTTTTCCCAAGTCTAATTCGGATGAAATAATCTTCGAAGTAGGTGAAGTCGGCTCATCTTATGGACACTGTTTTCTTAAGTTTTATTGCATCGATTCTGCTGGCCATACTGCTGTATTTATTTCAGTTTCAGATGGCGAATCGAATTCAGCAAAATTTACGGTTCAATTTGAAGTTTTATCATTGGATATGTTTGTTTCTTCAATAAATTTCGCTTTAAAATCGGGTAATGGTGTTTCCGAATTAATTGGTATTAATGCATATACACAAAACATTTGAGTGTAAGTACACCTAACAAGCGCATTAAAAATGGACGTCTAAAGTTTGGCTGGCGCTCATTCTTCGCGATTTTAGCCAAGCTTTATCCGCCCATTATGCGGGCGTTATGTTTAATGGAGAAAGCGGTGATTTTAGGACTAAATCATATCACTATTGCAGTTAGTGACTTGGAATCCTCTCTTGAGTTTTATAGAGATATTTTGGGGTTCACTGCTCATGCTAAATGGGACAAGGGAGCTTACTTATCTGTAGGTGAACTCTGGTTTTGTCTTTCACTCGATGAACCTTGCCTAAAAGCCGACTATACCCACGTCGCTTTTGATATTGCATCTGAAGAATTTGACGCCTTTGCGAAGCGCATCGTTTCATTGGGGGTAGATGTTTGGAAAGAGAACAAAAGTGAAGGGCAATCACTGTACATTTTAGACCCTGATGGCCACAAGCTAGAGATACATTCAGGTTCGCTGGAAAGCAGGTTAGAATCTCTAAGAACGAAACCATATAGTGGGCTTGTTTGGCTTTAAACATAACAAACTGCTCAAGATGGACTGTCAACGCTCGGCAATTTTGATTCTAGTTTGATACAGTGTTTACGGTGGTTTGTTCAAGTAGAGTAGCTATGCGTTGTCAGCCACTTAGCAAGGGCGTTATGTTGCTAGGAGAGTTATGAGTACTACTGAGAAGTGGAAGCTAATATCAGAAGAGTTACTAGCCGCGTATAAACTTTTGCCCTCAGATATTAAAGAGTCTGATTTTGGTTACAGTAAAGAAGATTTTTTACATTACTTATCAGTAAACGAGCTTCGTTTGGCTATGGAAGAATTAGATGGTGTAATGGAAAACAACATCAGCCCTGGTGTTTTGTTTTGGGAGCATATGATTAATGCCGCAAACTTAATGAACCGACCTGAACATGCTACAAAATACGAGCGGTTTAAAATAGCAACATAACAAGGCAAATAAAGCGGGACTGCTAAAAGTTTGCTCGGTTCCTCTCCGCATCACATTTTAGCAAACTATTAATCAGCCCCTTATTGTGGGCGTTATTGATTAAATACTCTAACGTGTTTTTGTCCAAAGATGGGTTATAAATATAACTGCCACAAAGCGAGTTAACGTAAATGCTCTAAGGATCTATTCTTCAGAGGTAGCTAAACATTGAGGTTCCCTCTTGAGCGTTTTGTTACGGAACGACCTTCATCAAAATCTTTGTGTGCACACGTTGCTTCTCTACATTCTTGGTACCATAGCCCGAAGGGTATTTGCTTGATGTACTGGACGGAAAATAATTCGTATTGATTTGTATATTCGGATGCGATGAGAAGTTCGAATTAAAAAGGCTCCGGTAAGTTTATTTTAAATCCAGAAGCTTTCTCATTCAGTATGTTTAGAATATCTAGGCCTAAAATACATTTTGATTTTTCGGTTCAATGCTCCATTGTTTCATAATATTGATGAAGGTCTTAAATCCTACTAGTGAAAGCTGGGAAGTCCAGTTTTCCGTCAGAAATAATCGTTCCTGGTTAGTAAAGGAAATACCAAACTTTGATAGCTTAAAGATATTAATAAACCTAAATAATGCCTAATAAAGCAAGCAATAAAGCATATAATGCCAACTTTATTGTGCATCATGATTGCTAGAACTTATAAGTGAAGCCCACGAAAAATGTTTGTTGGTTAGACATGCCCTCGCGTTTATTCGGTGTTTCCTACATTAAATTTTGTATCTTTATCTATAAAGACATTAGCCCCGAAATCATAGAAATCATCAAACAAACTTTTTCAGCACCATTTCATAGCTTTTCGTTAGTGATCATTTAGCCAAAGGCTTCTGTAACTAGAACTTCTAATATCAATGAATAATGGCCCTGCATTGGAGTTACAATTTAGTCAAAATCTCATCGTGCCTGAGATTCTCATTTTGAATGGCAATCGCCACGCCAAAACTTGCTTTGCTGAATAGACTGGCGTAACTTAATACTGGTACGATGAGTCTATAAGAATAAAAAGGTCAAACGTGACGATTAAACAAGAATCGGTGTTTATTAAACTCGCCGAAAGCCAAACTCTACATTTACGTCGTATCAGTAAGACTGATGCGAAAGGCCCTGCGGTGTTTTTTATGCATGGTGCCGTTGAAAATGGCAAAATCTTTTACACCCACAGCAATAAAGGCTTGGCGCCATTTTTAGCTGAGCATGGTTATGTATGCTATGTAGCTGATTTACGCGGTCGTGGTGAGAGTAAACCTGCGATTTCAAAGCATGCAAAGTATGGTCAGACTGAGGCTATTTTAGAAGATATTCCTGCATTTCTAGATAAAATTAAACAGCTTGAAGGCGAGCCTGCCCGTTATTGGGTTGCTCACTCATGGGGCGGGGTGTTGATGAACAGTGTGTTTGCCCGTTTTCCTGAATTGATTGATGATGTGAAAGCTTGCGGCTATTTTGGTTCTAAACGGTCTTTGTATAATCATCATCCGAGCAAGTATATTCAAGGTAATATAATTTGGTATGGCTTGGCACCCTTAGTTGCCCGTAAGCATGGCTTTGTTCCGGCTAAAAAGCTGAAGTGGGGCAGTGATGATGAAACCCGTAAATCGCATTACCAAAGCATGCAATGGGCTAAACGTAAACCTTGGGTCGACACCGATGATGGCTTTGATTACGCCAAAGCATTAGCCGATAAAGCGCTACCACCTATCATGCACGTTGCGGGTATCAAAGATAAAGCACTATGTCAGCCAATTGATATTGCAAAATTTATGGAAGAGTCAGGCACTGGCAAGCAAACCATGACCATTTATGGCCGTAAGTTTGGCCATAAGGTCGATTATGATCACATTAATATGCTTACTCACCCACAGGCGCGTTTTGATCAGTTTGTTGATCTGCTGAACTGGTTTGAGGCTCATTCATAAGCGTGTGTATAGCGCTCTCGTAGCGTTTATATTTATCAATTGCTTTGTCGTTAAGCGGCTGTCTTACAGCCGTTTTACTGAGCGTTGCCACTGGCTTTTTCGATTTATAAAAATTTAAAAATTGCTTGTTATACTCAATGTTTAAGAATTTACACAATGCTGTTAATGTTTGTTCGCTTTCACTCACTAGTTCCTCATAGCTTAAATCAAAAATAGCTTCTGGCATTACGTTGTGCCAATGTGCCATTAACTGCTGATATAAATCATAGTATTGTTTAAACTCGGGTAGAGAACAAAAGTAGGGCTCATTTTCTGCGAAGTAGTTGCTAAACACCGACCAAGCAATGGCATTGTAATCCCGTTGCATATTGATGAATTTAGCGTTTGGAAACAATAAATAAATTAGCCCAAGTGATTGATAGTTTGAAGGTAGCTTATTGATCATAAAGGGGCGCACCACTGGTGCTTGCTTTAAGCGTTCAATATAAATATTTCGGGCTGTGTTGATGAGCCCTTGATCTAATTCAGCTAAGCAATCAGGGTAGGGGCGCTGAGTTTTTTGTTCAATATAAGCAACAACCTGATTACTGATACTGGCATCTTCTCCGAGGCTCGCAAAGTCACTATGACTTGTTAGCATTTGCTCTATGAGGGTAGAGCCGCTACGTGGCATACCAATTATGAATATTGGTGTAACTGTCCCTTTAAAAGTTTTATCGCGTGAGGCAATTAATTGGGCGTGACTTTGTTCAATAACACGTTGATAAAATGGAACTAGCTCAGCGGTTTTAAATTGCGTCAATTTAGACTGAAACTTATTTGCAAGCTTGTAATAATCAAACGCCTGTTGTGTATCACCAAGTACATCGTAACTCTTGCCGAGGGCGTAGTAACAGACCATTTTTAAGCGGACGTTATCGGTCAACGTTAAGAAGTGGTGGAGTTCGTTTATATAGTTTTGTTCGTTGTTAAACCGAGCAAACTGTACCAACTCAAATAAAATATAAGCTTTTACAGGGTAGTTACCCATAGTTAGCGCATGTTTTAAGGTGTTATAGGCTTTATCGAGTTCGCCATAAGTCAAATAGTGTTGGGCTAAGTAATAATGTGGTTCAGGGTTATGGCTGGCAATTGATTTTGCGTATTCAAGTACAGTCACTGCATCTTGCGGTGAGTGAACGCCATTAAAAGCATCCGCTAAGGCATGCAGTGGCTCGAGCATGTGCGGCAGTCGCTCGCAAGCTCGCTGTAATAGATATACTGCCGCATCATAGCGTTCTAGGCGCAGAGCGATTCGCCCTAAACCAAATAATGCTTCGCCATTTTCGGGTTCAGCATCAAGAATCGTTTTAAAATGAAACTCTGCTTCTTTTAGTTTGTTTTCAGCAAGTAGTTGATTCGCTTTTTCTAACAGCATAATGATGGGGCGATGTTTATTATTTTTATTTACTATAAAACGAAAAAGGCGAAATGTCTTTCGCCTTGATTAACTATAAATATCCAGAAAAGTCTGGGGTATAGACTCTCTAGGTTGATCTCTCAACCTAGAAAGCACCTCTATTTAGAAAGTATATGTTGCTTTCACGTAATAGAAGCCACCGTTAATACCATATGGTGAAGTCTCGTAGTATTTACCACCCCAGTTGTTATTAGGGATGCCAGTACGGTCGAAGAAATCAAGCTTTTCTGCTTCTTGGTCGAATAAGTTTGTCGCACCAACTGACAAGCTAATTTCTTCAGTTAGGAAGTAAGTAACTTCTGCATCAATTGTTACTGCTGCATCAGCTGTTTTAGCTGTTGCATCGTAATCTACGTGAACGCCTTGGTATTCGCCATAGTAGTTAACACGTGTAAATGCAGAGAAGTTCTCCCACTGTTGTGCCCAGCTAAGCGTTGCACGGTGATTTGGTAAGTCATTTTCTAAACGGCTTACTTTAAATTCACCTGTAATTGGGCTCGACTTAGTTACTTCAGTGTCGTTCCAGTTATACGCTAAGCTGAATGTTGAACTACCACCTAATAATTCAGTTGAATAGTTTGCAACAGCGTCAACACCTTGTGTTGTTGTATCAAAGTCATTTGTGAAGAAGCTTACTTGCGCTAAGTTTTGTACGTTTGGTACACCAGCCGCTTCAAGCGTGTCTTTGTCTGCTTGGCTCAACTCAATTTTGTCTGATTGACTGATACGATCATCAACTTGGATGTTGTAGTAATCAATAGTGAAGAATAAGTCGCCAATTGTCCATACAGCACCAAAAGTGTAGCTTTGCGATTCTTCAGGTTGAAGTTCTGTACCACCTAATTGCACAGCAATTGGGTTTGTTGGTGGTAATAGTGCTGAGTCAACTAGAACACCGCTGCTTAAGTTAGTTTGTACGTTACTTACGTTAGCTTGACCAACTGTAGGAGCACGGAAACCAGTACTGATTGAACCACGAATATTCAGGTCTTCAGTTAAGTGGTATTGAGCTGTTAACTTATAGTTAGTTGTTGAACCGAATGTATCGTAATCTTCATAACGTAGCGCTAAGCCCATTAGGAAGTCGTCAGTGAATGGTGCTTCAACATCAACGTACGCTGCATAGTTACGACGTGTATATTCGCCTGCATCAGATGGTTTGAAACCAGGGAAACCATTTGAACCGATACCAAAACCTTGCTCTGTTAGTGGGCCCGCAGTAAATGAAGCTACGTCGCCAGATACAACTGTAAACGTTTCTTCGTGCCATTCAAGACCACCTGCAACGTTAACGTCATACGCTAAACCAAAGTCAAAACCTTTTGATAAATCAGCGTTAAAGTTTTTCTCTAATTGTGAGTACTTACCAGGGCTAAAGTCACGCGGGCTGTCTGGGCCTAATGATGCATTGATTGTGTCATAAATGAAATAGCGTGATTCGTTGTAACCTACTGTACCGCTTAAGTCATAGTAAGCACCTTCAAGGAAACCAGAAGTGATTTCACCTTTAGTACCAATTGTTAATGCAGTATCTGTGATGTTACCACCGAAGTTAGGAGTAAAACCGCCCGGAAGCATTTCGTTAAACGCAAAACAATCTGGGTTGTTAGCAACTAGATCGATGTATCTTTGGTTATCTAAAACGTTATCATCAATCATGATATCGGTAGGACAGTTACCGCTCATATCGCCAGTTAAATCACCAACAAGTAGTGTTTCACCGCCATCATTTGAATAAACACCCGGACGAGTATGTGGGTTACGATAGTAGAAACCACCACGTACATCACGCTCAGAGTAGTTACCAAACATATAGAATTGCGCTGTGTTGCTTATATCTAAACCGATGTTACCGAAGATCGAGATATCGTCATCAACCTCAGGTGCACCCCAAACTTGCGCAAGAGAAGATACTTCTGGTACACCCGCTGCGTTAAGTGCAGCAGCATCTGGGCGTTGAACTGAACGGCTTGTCGCGTCAGCTGTTTTATATTGGAAGCTTAAGTTAGCAAAGCCGCTATCGGTAAATGGTAAGCCCACGTTACCTGAAATTTGCGTTGTATCGCCATCGCCTTCATAGTATTCGCCTTGACGAATTTCGAAAGAGCCACCTTCAGAGGCATCTTTTAATACAAAGTTCATTACACCGGCGATTGCATCAGAACCGTATTGAGCTGCTGCACCATCACGAAGTACTTCAACTTGCTTTAAGGCAATGCTTGGAATAACTGAGATATCGGCACCCTGAGCACCATCATTGATACCACCACCTAAGAAAGCGATTACTGATGCACGGTGACGGCGTTTACCGTTAACAAGCACAAGTGTACTGTCAGAAGGAAGACCACGTAAGTTTGCTGGACGAACAAGTGATGCAGCATCACTGATTGGGTTTTGGTGAACGTTAAAAGATGGTACAGAGCCTTTTAGTAGCTCAAGCATATCGGTGTTACCACCTTTGTCTAGCTCTTCACCACCGATGATATCGATTGGTACCGGTGAGTCACCGATTGAGCGAGGTGCAGAGCGGGTACCAACTACCGCAATCTTCTCTACATTTTTATTAACCTTTGTTTCTTCAGTTGCTTCTTCTGCCGCAATTACAGATCCAGATACAAACAGACCTGCAGTTGTTGTTGCTAAAGCAAATTTAATTGCTTGTTGCAGCGCGCTATTTTTGAATTTCATTCTGACTTCCCCAGTTAGAATAGTTATGATTAGGTCACCAACTCTAAATTGGTGTAAATAACTTATACAGACTGTGAAAATAATTTGCAAATTGTTAATTTAATGTTGTTTTGGTTGTGTTGGTTATTCTGGTATTCACTTTATTTGGATTATGTATATGAATTTTAAGGGGATAATTTATTCTTTGCGATTCATTTTTTTGTGAAAATTTATATAAAATATCTAAAAAAATTTTAAAAACAGAAAGTTTTGAGTGAAATGTAGGCAAAAAAGGAATTGGAACGGTCTATTTTGTTTGTTGCTTATCGTTCAGTAGTTGCCACTGTTGAAGCTTTTCTTTGTATTCATCCCACACGCATGGGCAACAGCTACCACCACCGCAACATTCATCAGAAGCGGGCTTTGTTGGTTTTTGCTCGTCCTTTAGTTGTTTTTGATTCATTTGAATTAATGAAAAATAATTAATAATAGAGTGCTAAGGATAAGTCAAAAACTAATATAAGTAAATTATGCTTTGTGAACTTCGTATGCTGTGTGAAAATACCTAAATGCGATTATACAAAGTTATTCATAGGGCTCCATTCAGAGTAGCCAAAATTACCAAAAAGCGTCAAACATTACGTTTTAAGCGCGCTATGGTAGCACTTAAAATCGCGCTTGCTCAAGAAAAGCAAGAAACCAAAGAAATGCTTCATATATATAGGCGGTACACTCAAGGCCTAGCTAGTAAAGAAGAGTTACATACTGCTAATGAACAATTCTTAGATATCTTGAAAGGCTTAGGTTTGGGTGTATTTGCTGTATTGCCATTTGCACCCATTACCATCCCCCTTGTTGTTAAGTTAGGGCAGTGGGTTGGTGTTGATGTATTACCAAGTTCATTCAATATTAATAAGTCACTTAAAGAGCTAGACCAACAAGTCGAAAAAGAAGAAAAAGAGAAGCAAAACAAACACTGATTTGGGTTTGGCAATCTGATTTTGCCTATACCTTTTGTACCAAGATATTGGTATGCTTAGTTATCTTTTCTTTATAACGAGTCGTTTAATGAGTGCATTAATTCGCCATTCTTCAACGGGTATTCCCCTTTCTTTTATTGCAAAAGCAAATCTTACCGATTGGTTAACTGAGCAACCACAATCACTTCAAAACTGGTTATCAAACTGTGATTTTAAAAATAAAGGCATTGCCCTTATTGCTGATAGTGAGTCGGGTTCATTGGAGCATGTTTATTGCTTAGTCAATGATCTTAATGACTTTTGGTTAGCAGGCGACCTATCTACGAAGCTTCCTGCAGGTTGCTATCAAATCCAGGGTGATGACACTTTCGTTGAGCAAGTTGCACTTGGTTTTGTGTTAGGTGGGTACGAGTTTAGTGAATATAAAGAAAAAGCTTCACCGCGAGCGCAGCTTGCTATTGCTGATGAGAGCCTAGTTAAGCGTTTAACTGAGCATGCCAGCGCAATTAATTTAGTGCGTGATTTAGTCAATACACCTGCTGCAGATATGATGCCACAACATTTATCACAAGTGATGGCTGATTTAGCTGACACCTTTGATGGTGAGTTCAGCGAATGGGTGGGTGATGAATTATTAGAGCAAAATTACCCAACGATTCACATGGTTGGTCGTGCTTCGGAAAACAAACCGCGTTTACTTGATTTACGTTGGGGTGCAAAAGATGCTCCGCAGATTACCTTAGTTGGTAAGGGTGTTTGCTTTGATTCTGGCGGTTTAGATTTAAAACCAAGTTCTGGCATGCGTAACATGAAAAAAGACATGGGCGGTGCCGCGCATGTTATTGGCCTTGCACAGTTAATTATGGCTGCCAACTTACCAATTCGCTTACGTGTATTGGTACCTGCGGTTGAAAATGCGGTTTCTAGAAATGCATTTAGACCAGGTGATGTGATCAAAACACGTAAAGGGATCACTGTTGAAATTGATAACACCGATGCCGAAGGCCGTTTAGTTCTGTGTGATGCACTTGCTGAAGCACAAAACGATAATCCAGATCTAATCGTAGACTTTGCAACCCTAACAGGCGCTTGTAGAGTAGCATTAGGTACTGAATTACCGGGCTTTTTCGCCAATAATCGTGATGTTGCGAACAAATTAATAGATGCAGGCGAAAGCTGTCATGACCCTGTTTGGCAACTTCCTTTATTTGATCAATACAAAGCATTATTAAAAAGTGATGTAGCAGATATCGCCAATTGTGCTTCAACGCCATTTGGTGGTGCAATCACTGCCGCGCTTTACTTAAAAGAGTTTATTGAACCAAGCACGCCTTGGGTTCACTTTGATGTGATGGCTTGGAACGTTCGTTCATTGCCGGGTCGTCCAGCAGGCGGTGAAGCATTGGGCATTCGTGCCGTGTTTAATTATCTACAAGATCGTTTTCAATAATTTAGAGTTGATATAGCTCTAACGGTAAATCATCGGGATCGGCAAAAAATGTAAATTGCTTCCCGGTGATTTCATCCACTCTTATTTCTTCTACGCTAATACCTTGTGTTTCTAAATAGTGTTTTGATTTTGCAATATCGGCAACTTTAAACGCTAAATGGCGAAGTCCTTGAGCTTCTGGGTAGCTTGGTCTTTGTGGCGCGCCAGGAAACGAAAACAACTCTAATTGGCTGCCATCAGGAAGCGCTAAATCTAATTTATACGAGTCACGTTCAGCGCGGTATAGTTCGTGAATAATCGGCAGTTTTAAAACTTCACTATAGAAGTGCTTTGACTTTTCATAGTTGCTACAGATGATTGCAGCGTGATGTATGCCTAATAACTCCATGGTCTAATCCTTTTATGCTCATAAAAAAACGCGGACTAAGCCGCGCTTTTCTATTAATGAGTGTAGGGTATTACTCTGCCGCTTTACATGCCGCAACAGCTGGTGCAACAAGTTCAAGACCTGTTTTATCACACTCAGGTAGAGCAGCATCAGATACCGCAATTGGTGTCACACGATCGCCCCATTTAATATAACTTGCAGCCCAAGTTAAACCAGCACCAAAGGCTGCTGACATAATGTTTGAGTTAGGCTTGATGAGGCCTTGCTCAACAGCTTCACAAATTGCAATTGCAATTGTCGCTGCAGACGTATTACCGTAATCGGCAATGTTCACCATGACTTTGTCGTCAGCTACTTTTAAGCGTTGCTGAATGGCTTGGATGATACGTAAATTAGCTTGGTGAGGAACTAATACATCAATATCATCAAGTTGCAATTGCGCTTGGTTTAGCACGTCATCACAGGCTTCACTCATGCCTTTAACTGCACGCTTAAATATCTCACGACCTTCAAATAATAAATTTGATGGACCAATTGGCTCATATTTATTTAAATCGCTACCAAAGTTCTCAATATGCAGGATATCGCGGTCTTCACTATCACAGCCTGTTTTAGTCGCAAGTAAGCCTGATGGCGTATCTGAGGCTTCTAACACAACGGCACCCGCACCATCACCAAACAGTACAGCACTGTCTCGACGTGACCAGTTGACATACCAAGTCATGCGCTCAGCAGCAATAACCACGGCCTTTTTAATCATACCGGCACGAATTTGTGCTGTGGCAGCTTGTAAAGCGTATAAAAAGCCTGAACATGCAGCGTTAGTATCCATTGCTGCAGCGCCAACAGCGCCAATGTTTTTTTGCACTAATGAAGCAGTATTTGCCACCATCGTTGATGGTGTACAGGTTGCTAATAACACTAAGTCTATGTCTTTGCCGTCAACGCCAGCACAAGCTAGAGCATGTTTTGCAGCAACAGTAGCAAGTTCAGCAGTAGAAACATGGCTGACACGGCGAGATTTAATGCCTGTACGTGTAGTGATCCATTCATCGTTGGTATCAACAATGTTACTTATTTCATCGTTGCTAATGCTAGCGGGTGGTATACATTTACCCCAGCCAGTAATTTGGGCATAAGACATAATGTGTTCTCTTTATGTGGTCAGACTTGTTAAAATTTTTCAAAGTTATACCAAAAATCACCTCTCAACACTAGCTTAACGCTTTACTGCGTCGTAAATAATGGCATTTGTTCGATATTTAAGTTAAACCTAGTATAAAAAAGAGGCGATTATGAAAAAAATAAACTTAAAAATAAGCACATTATCGGTACTGTCCTTATTATCTTCGTTTACGGTTAATGCACAAACCACCATTATTCACGCTGGAAAAATGCTGGTAGGCACTGAGCAAGATGCCAAAGAGCAGCAAACACTGGTTATTGACGATAACAAAATTACTGCAATTAAAGCAGGCTATTTAACAAAACAGCAGTTAAACCTTAGTAATGCAGATGTTATTGATTTAAAAAATCAGATGGTTTTACCAGGCCTGATTGATATGCACGTTCATGTTACCTTTGAGCGTGATGCAAAGCGTAACCCACACCAATGGGCAACTGAATACGAAGCAGATTATGCACTTCGTTCTCTAAAATATTTACAGCACACAGTCGATGCCGGTTTTACTTCTGTGCGCGACCTTGGTAGCAGCTATAAAGTGATCTTCCCATTAAGACGAGCTGTTGAACGTGGCGACATTGTTGGTCCGCGTATTTTTGCTGCAGGAGACATGATCACACCGACCGGTGGTCACGGTGACATGCATGGCTATCGTCGTGATATTACCAAAGCAACACAAGGCGGTGGCTTGGGTGTGTGTGATGGTGCTGATGATTGTACTCGTGCGGTACGTGATGTTATCAAAAGTGGTGCCGATGTGATTAAAATTACCGCGACAGGTGGTGTGTTGAGTAATACTGCTGCGGGTGTGAATCAACAATTTACTGATGAAGAGCTCAGTGCCATTGTTAACACGGCTCATCATTTAGGTCGCAAGGTAACGGCCCATGCTCATGGCACAGAAGGTATAAAAGCGGCACTCAGAGCTGGGGTTGATTCAATAGAACATGGTTCATTTTTAGATAAAGAAACCGTTAAATTATTTAAAAAGCAAGATGCTTATTTAGTCCCAACTTTACTTGCTGGTGCTACAGTAAAAGAAGAAGTGCAGAATAACCCAAATATGCCAAAAGCAATTGCTGATAAAGTCGAAGTTGTAGCGCCTAAGA
Source organism: Pseudoalteromonas sp. PAR1 (assembly GCF_947311895.1). Lineage (NCBI taxonomy): Bacteria > Pseudomonadati > Pseudomonadota > Gammaproteobacteria > Alteromonadales > Pseudoalteromonadaceae > Pseudoalteromonas > Pseudoalteromonas sp. PAR1. The sequence goes on from NZ_CAMZMY010000032.1 coordinate 12,667, forward strand.
TGGAAGCATCGTTTAAGTTAGCGCTTAAAAATAACGTGAAAATTGCTTTTGGTACTGATTCAGGGGTGTCTAAGCATGGTGATAATGCCAAAGAATTTGAATTACTGGTTAAATACGGTATGACACCTAAAGAGGCAATTAAGTCCGCAACTGTTGAAGCTGCTAAACTATTAGGCCAAAGTGATAACCTCGGTGACTTGAGTGTTGGTAAACAAGCAGATATTATCAGCGTTAATATGAATGTGCTTGATAACATTAGTGAACTTAGACAAGTTAACTTTGTTATGAAGGGCGGTAAAGTGCTCAAACAGTAAGGGTTACTATGGGCGGCAAAATTAAAGAAACTTTATTTAATCATTTGATTGATGCCGAAAGGCAGCTGTTAGAGCCTGAGGTAAGACAATCTGCAGAAGCACTTGATGCTTTGCTAGATGATGACTTCATCGAAATTGCAGCAGATGGCACGTCTTTTAATAAGTTCCAAGTATTAACCCGTTTGCCGACTGAGGTGGTACCGCAGTTTTACAATCAACATTTTAAAGGCCGTATGCTAAGCGATAACATAGCGCAATTGAGCTATCAGGCGGCCTTTAGACGTTCTGCTCGCTCAGAATTTAACTATTCAATTCGTATGTCATTGTGGCGTTTTAACGGTAAACAATGGCAAATGGTGTTTCATCAAGGCACGCCATGTGCTGTTTTTACAATTTCTATGGATGATGAATAATCATTAACACCTCTGCTATGCAAACTGATCCGGCTCTTAGCCGCTTACTGGTGTTAAGAAGTGCCGCAATTGCAGTGCAATTTATTGCTGTAATGGTTGTGTACTTCTTATTTGAACATCAAATTGCCTTACTGCCTTTACTATCCGTTATTCTAATTGAAGCTATTTTTCAGCTGTTGAGCATATTTGCTTATCGAAAAGTAACAAAAGCGAAACCTTCTGCTGTATTAATGCAGTTAACTGCTGATTTATTGTTTTTGACGATACTTTTGTCATTGAGTGGTGGGGCAACTAACGCGTTTGTGTCGTTATTGTTGTTACCCATTATGATAGCTGCGGTATCTGTTAATGCCAAAGGACTTGCCTATACCGCAGTGCTGGCAATTGCAGCTTATAGCTTTTTATTGATAAAAATGCCTGAACACACCATGCACCAAATGCAAATGACTCATCATTTTATTGGCATGTGGATTAATTTTGTTATCAGCGCCATTGTTATCGCATTTGTTATTGGCACATTAAATAGCACGTTAAGGGCCAGAGAAGCTACTATCGCAAAGGCCCGTGAACAGCAACTTAGGCATGAGCAGCTATTAACACTCGACGGCGCTGCCGCGCAAGTTACGCATCAATTAGCAACACCTCTTGCAAATTTGCAGCTTTTATTTGAAGAGTTGCAAGAACAACAAGCTGATGATCCCATTGTGCAAGAAATGGCTAAGCCATTGGCACAGTGTAAACAGCAGCTTGAACATTTTAGGGCACTATCAAATGCCTTAAGAACCGGTGAAACACAAAAGGTGATCAGCGCTCAAACATTACAGCATACAATTGAAGATGCCATGACATTGCATTTTCCCGAGCAGAGCTTACAGTGGCTCAATGATGCACCACAGTGCTCCATTTTGAGTGATGCTATGTTATTACCAGCAATTTTGAACTTGTTACAAAATGCAGTTTTGGCGAATATAAAAAACCAACAAAATACTATAGAAGCTAACTGGCAAATAGATAACCAACAACTGTCGCTTTCTTTAAGAGATTTTGGGCCAGGTTTTAGTGAGCAACAAATGTCCGCATTAGGAGGACAGTTAATGCCAAGCAAAAGCGGTATGGGTATGGCAGTACTGCTATCAAATGTAACTTTAGAGCGTTTAGATGGTTCATTAACGCTATGTAATCACCAACAGCAGGGTGCAATTGCCACCGTAAGTCTTAAGATCGTATGAAACTGTTAATAATCGAAGATGATGTAAACCTTGCCACCACACTGGCAAGGCGTTTTACAAAACATGGCTTTGCATGTGAGCTTGCCCATAACAAAGAGCAAGCAATGCAAAAACTAAACGCTGTTGATGCGAGCCATTATTTGGTTGATCTAAAACTCGGTGACGACAATGGCTTAACCTTAATTAAACCGATAAGAACACAGTTTCCAACTGCTCGCATTGTGCTATTAACCGGTTTTGCTAGTATCGCTAGTGCTGTTGAAGCAATTCGTTTAGGTGCTAACGACTACCTACCAAAACCTGTTGATTTTAATTCATTATTAAAAACATTATTGGGTGACGCTGAAGCAAACCCATCATTAGAAGATACAAAGCCGAGCCAAGTTATGTCGCCAGAGCGATTAGAATGGGAGCATATTCAACATGTACTCCATAGTAATAATGGCAATATTTCCGAAACAGCACGACAACTCAATATGCACAGGCGAACTTTGCAGCGCAAATTACAAAAAAAACCAGTTCAACAATAAATAAGCTGTTTCCTTGGTGGGAACGCGTGTTAAGTGACATCCTAAAGTATTATTTTGATGTAGACAGGTATAAATCTAAGTCTTTTTGGTTTGCTGCATCGCAGATCCTTAACTACAGTCAAATTAGTACTGTTCGTTGTATGAGTTTGCAATATGCATTTTTCAGAACTTAATTTTTTTGCTATTTTTTTTGCTGGCCTTGCCTCATTTCTTCTAGGCGCGCTGTGGTACTCACCTTGGCTATTTAAGCGAATTTGGATGGAAAGCTGTGGTTTAACAGAGCTTGATTTACAAAGTATCAATCCAATTAAAGTCTTTGGTGGTAGTTTTATTTTATGCTGCATAATCGCCTTTAGTTTATCCTTATTCATTGGCTCGCACGTCAATGTAGGAGTGGCAGTAGGTACTGGCTTTATTATTGGTTTATGTTGGGTTAGCTGTGCCTTGGGGATTGGTTATATTTTTGAGCAGCGTCCATTAAAGCTTTTTTTGGTGAATGCAAGTTACTCTATATTACAGTTTTCGCTTATTGGCCTTGTTTTGGGACTGTGGTCTTAACATGGTAGGATCAGCGTTTTAGAAGTAAAATCGGGTAGTTAATGGCTAAACCAAATAAAAAAGGTCCAACTAAAACAGTCGATATTTTTTGCTCACAATGTAAAAGCCAATTATTTAAATACCGCAAAGGTGGAAAAGGGGCCTTGGTTAAATGCTTTGTTGAGCGTATTAGCCAAGACTTTACCAATGAAACAGGTATTTGCCCTGACTGCCAACGTCAATTTGCCCGCGAGACCATGATCCGTGGCGCACCTGCTCTAAAAATCATCGGTGGTAAGGTGACGCATAAATAGGTTTTAAAATACGGACATTTATCCTCGTTTATTCCTCATGCTCTGATACTATTGACCGGTTTGCTGTTTCAATGAATGAAAACAACCCTCCCCATGGATTGGGCCAGTTGTATGGGTATAAACACATGAACAAAATGGATTCACGCACGTGATAGCACTTTTATTTGATATTATTGGCATGACAGGCACATTCTTAGTGGTTGGTGCTTTCTTTTTATTACAACTGAATAAAGCATCGCCAACCGGCCTTGTGTATAACATGATGAACTTAACAGGGGCAATTCTGTTGCTGATTAGTCTTTGTTATAACTTTAACCTTGCTAGTTTTGTTATCGAAATTTTCTGGATAGCAGCGTCACTTATTGGTTTATATAAGTACATCAAAGCAAAGCGTACAAGTAATATTGAAACAGCTTAATTAAGCTTCATATTAAAACCCATTTTTAGTTTAAAATGGGTTTTTTTGTATCTACTTCCGAGAACTCTTCAACTAAAATTATAAAAACATTGCAAGCTTGCCAATCTTTTGTATTAATAGTGTAAACAATGTGTTGCTTTTGCAGCATGGGCTATTAGTACAGGTATCTCGCAGCGTGAAGCTATTTAGATGTTCAGCACTTTTTTCAATTGTAGTTGCTTCAACCACCTCTTCGGTTGCTCATTCAACTGAAGAACAAGACTTATTTTCTTTAAGTTTTGAGGACTTGCTTGAGGTACATGTTGATCTGGCAACTAAAACTACTGAGACCTTGTCGTCAGTTCCTTCTACTATGACGGTGTTTAATCGCAAGCAAATTCAAGCACTCGGTATCGATAATGCGTATGAGATAATGAACTTCGTACCAGGTATGCAATCAACTCGTGGAGATTGGGTTGGCGCCGTGCCTAAAGACCATGCTCGGGGCGTTTATCTTGATAGCGGTAATGTATTAGTGATGATCAATGGTGAGCGAGTTAATGAGTCATCATTTGGCAAAGCCTCTGTTTACATGCCTTATATTCCTATTGAAGTCATCGAAAAAATAGAGTTTATCCGCGGTCCAGGCTCAGCGATTTATGGTAGTAATGCGTTTTTAGGGGTGATGAATATTGTTACCTCTAAAGAGCGAAATGCTATGCAACTCGTGGTTGGCAATAATGGTCGCTATGGGGCAACAGGGCAGTTTAACCGCACTGTTAATGACAGTACCGCTGTGTATGCGACATTTTCTTATGATCAAAAAGACGGTGAAAGCTATCCGCAAGGGGTTAAAGATCCACTTGAAGCAATTTATCTCGAAGCGGGTGTCAATTACAAAAAGCTCAAACTAAGTGCTCGTTACAACAAAACAGAACTCGATGAGTTTTTAAACCTTGCAGGCTACTCAAAGCAAAACCAACATACTAGTGATAACACCTTTGTTGGCATTAAATATAACTGGGTTAATAACGATAAGCTAAAGCTTGATTCAAGTTATTCATACACTGAGCATAATATTTCTAGCGAAGGTTTAATCGTTGCATTTGATGATATGCCTGACTTTTTAGTTGGCCCAGCTTGGCAAACTACAGATAGTAAGTTTGAAACTGAGTTGAGTTATCAATTTAATAATCAATGGCAGCTTGCTGCAGGAGTAGAGTACTCAGAGGCTAAGCAAGTTGAAGCTGGAGTTCGCACCAGTTATTACGACGACCAATCAGGTCTGATAATTATAGATCCTAGCTATTATCAGCAGGGTATTGTTACTGTGATGGATTTTCCTGAGTTTGCGGCCCTCAAATACACCTTTGAAACATATAGTGCGTATGGGCAACTAAAAATCCCTTACACAAAAGCATTTACTTTATATGTTGGAGCACGCTATGACGATGTGAACAACATCGACAGCAAACTTTCGCCTCGTCTTGCTGGTGTATATGTCATAAACCCAGAGCATACCGTTAAGTTACAATATGGCGAGTCATTCAGAACACCTGTTACTAACGAGCTTTTTTCAAATGATGATGTCACAGTAGGCAACCCGGCACTTCGCTCTGAGTCAGTAAAAACCACTGAGCTGGTTTGGCATTTTCAAACATCTGAGTTACAAGCTAATGCAGTGCTTTTTTATAATGAATTAAACGACTTTATAAACATTGAACCTACACAATCTAATGATGCCTTATTTACCTTTGCAAACTCCTTTAATAGCCAAAACAGTGGTATTGAACTTGATGGTACTTGGCAATCAAATAAAGAGTTCTCTGTAACAGGCACCTATACTCAATACTTTGAAGACCCAATTAATGCAAGTTTCAAGCGGTTTGCAAGCTTAATAACTAGTTATAACTTATCTGACAGTTGGCAACTAAGTTTAAATGTATTGTGGCGAGACAAAGTTGAGGTGAGCTCGGTGAGTGGTGCCTATTTTAAACAGTCAGCCTATACCTTGCTAGGCGGTAGCTTAAAGTGGCAGCTAAATGCCAAAAGCCAGCTAATGCTTAAGGCAGAAAACCTGTTAGGCAAACAATATAACGTGTTTGATCCACGCATGGACAATGGCGCAGTTGCTGGTACAACTGAAGATTTATCGTTACACTACCAGTTCAATTTCTAGTTGCGCTTATCTCAAAGGTTTGAATGTCGTCATTAAGTAAAAAGTTAGTTTTTGCAGGTGCAATGCTTGTATTGTTGCTTGTGTTAGTTTTTTACCTTGGACGCGCTCACGATTATCAACAAGCAGAGCAACAAAGTCGTGTTCAAGCTACTCAGTTAAGTCATTATTTTTCAAGCGAGTTAGCCCGCTTTAAAACTATTCCTACCTTAGTTAGCGCCAATGATTTGGTTAAATCTTTTTTGGTTAATAAAGGTACTGGCGAACAGGCTGTTAACTATTACCTCGAAGATATTCAACGAGCCAGTGGTGCATCTGATGTTTATTTAATGGATTTAACAGGCTCGGTCGTGGCAAGTAGTAACTGGCAAGTTGATTACACCTTTTTGGGCAGTAATTTTGCCTTTCGGCCATATTTTTATTTAGCCAAGCAAGGTGAAAAAGTTGCTTATTTTGCTTTAGGTATGCGTTCCAGTGAGCGGGGGATTTACTTTTCAGAGCCCGTTATAGAGAAGGGCAAAGTGATCGCCGTTGTCACTTTAAAAGTAAATGCTAAAAAGTTTGAACAAGACCGCCAGCTTCTTAATGCATCAGACAGCACCCATTTTTATATCGCGCTAGAAGATAGCGTGATTGTGATGTCGGATGTCGCCGATTGGCGTTTAAAGTCACTTAATACACTAAGTGATGAACAAATGGCCGCTTTGGTTAAGTCACGCCGATACTTATCACATAAACCAAGTTTGCTTATGTACACCAACAAGCCATTAAGTGAAAAAACCGCTCAGCAAAGTATTCAACTTGATGGCAAAGAAGCGCGCTTTATCAGTGCGACAGAAACAATAGATATTATAAACGCTAAAGCTAATGTGCTGGTGGATGTGACGAATGTCGAGCTTGCGCAAATCCCAAGGCTCCTCTGGTTTTGTGTGTTTTATGCCATTGCGGTGGTATTAATTCATATGGCGATGGTGCGTTTTGCTGGTTATAAAAAGCTTTTGTTTTCAAGACACAGCCTTGAGCAAGAAGTGATTGAACGAACTCAAGCGCTCGAAAAAGCCCAAAAAGCGCTGATCCAAACAGCCAAACTTGCAACGATAGGTCAATTAAGTGCAGGCATTAATCATGAAATCAATCAGCCTTTAAGTGCTATGAATACTTATTTAGTGAGTGCAAAACGGTTACTTATCAAAGGCAATATTGAGCAAGCCAGCGAAAATTTAGTGCTAGTGCAGTCACTCATAGAGCGTGTCCATAAGATTGTAGCGCAACTTAAGCATTTTAGTAAACCGGCGCAAACTCAACTTAGGCAGCAAAGCCTGGCAAGTATGTTAAAAAATGCCTTAATGATTGCCAGTGCACAATTAAAACAAGACGATATCGAAGTGAAAGCCGCTGATATTGACGCACACATAACCGTGTGGGTTGACAGCGTTAAGTTTGAACAAGTATTGGTAAATGTGATCACTAATGCCAGCCAAGCAATGAGTGAATCTGAAAAACGCGAATTGAGTTTTGAGCTCGAACTTTTCGATGACCGCGTAAAACTCTCTATTCTTGATACTGGCCCGGGTATTGATCAACACGCGTTAGGTAACATCTTTGAGCCATTTTACAGTACTAAAACCAGCAATGGCTTGGGTTTGGGCTTATCGATTTCACGGCAAATTATCGACTCATTTAACGGTCGATTATCTGCGCACAACCGCCCTGAAGGCGGCGCACAATTTATAATAACCTTACAAACAAATAAGGAACCATCATGAGTGTAGTTGCAGCGACCTGTAATCAGGTAATCGTTATTGATGACGAAGCGGTGATCCGCGATTCATTAAAGCAACTCCTTGAGATTGAAGGTTATCAAGTTCAGTGTTTTAGTGAACCAACCGCGGCGCTTTCAAAATTGAGTCGTCGTTTTGAGGGAATTGTATTAAGCGACATAAACATGCCAAAAATGGATGGCTTGGCATTTTTAGAACAAGTTAAAGCCTTCGATAGCGAGTTACCGGTTATTTTTCTTACCGGCTTTGCTGATGTATCTGTTGCCGTGAAAGCTATGCAGCTTGGCGCTTATGATTTATTTGAAAAGCCTCTAACAGAGCAGTTGTTAGATTGTATCGCTCGCGCTTCAGAAAAGCGTGCTCTAGTGATGGAAAACCGCGCGTTAAAAATAGCAGTAGAGAAAACCTCTGCGCCCGGTGTGCGTATTTTAGGTGAAACAGAGCAAATGCAACAAATGATGCATTTACTCAATGCGGTAATTGACACTCCCGCCGATGTTTTAATAGAAGGTGAAACAGGCACAGGCAAAGAGTTAGTTGCCCGTTACTTGCATGATCAAAGTAATCGTTCTGGGGCTAATTTTGTTGCCATAAACTGCGGCGCTATCCCTGAGCAACTTATTGAGAGTGAACTTTTTGGTGCAGCCAGTGGCGCCTACACTGGTGCAACGCAATCTCGCCAAGGTAAGTTTGAATTTGCTAAAGGCGGTACTGTGTTTTTAGATGAAATAGAGTCAACACCTGCAAGCTTACAAGTAAAGTTATTGAGGGTGCTTGAAGAGCGAAAAGTAACCCCTGTAGGTGATAACCACGCCATTGATTTAGACGTGCGCATAGTTGCGGCCACAAAAGTCGACTTAATGACACTGGTCGAAGCAGGGGAGTTTAGAGCCGATCTCTATTACCGCCTAAATTTAGTAAAAGTGAGTATTCCGGCATTGCGCGACAGAAAAGCCGATATTCCATTACTTTTTAAACATTTTAGCTCAATAGCGGCTACACGTTTTCATAAACCACCGGCACCGTTGAGTAGTGAGGCAAAACAACGACTCCTTGCTTATGATTGGCCTGGCAATGTGCGAGAGCTTAGAAATCAAGCCGAGCGTGCTGTATTGCTGGGCTCTGATCTAGCCTTTGCCTCATACAGCGAATCAAACAATGAGAACGAACTTGCTCAGGACTTAAGCCTAGCCGAAAAAATTAGTTTTTATGAGCAATCACTCATTGAAGAAGCCCTTGAGCGTAACAACGGTAGCATCAAAGACACCATGGTCACCTTACAAATTGCGCGTAAAACTCTCTACGACAAGATGACCAAATACGGTATTAATCGCGAAATGTTCAAAGACTAAACAACCCTCTCAGATTAAACTCTTCACATGGGTGGAAGTGGTGACAGCATGTTTTTAAAAATGTGTGGATATCCACCCATAAAAGCCAGTCTTAGATAGATGAATAAATCTAACGTATTGTTATTTATTGGTTTTTATAAAATTAACTAAGTTGGCAACCAACTTGCCTTACTTGTTAGGAACAACAATTTGAACCTAATAAGGGGCGCATAATGACAACAATATTCACTCATACAAAAACACGCGTAGCAGCGGCTGTAATTTTAGCGAGCACAACAGGCTCAGCAATGGCAGCAGAGTACGCTGTATACGGTAAAGCAGAAGTTCAAATAGCAAACACAGATACCGGCGTTATGCGCTATGCTGACGAAGGTACACAAATTGAGGCACCTTTTTCGCGAATTGGTATTAAAGGCAGCCACAAACTAACAGAATCGCTTAAAGCGGTATTTAAATATGAAGTACAAGTAAAAGGCTTTGAGCACGATGACACAAACGAGCCATTTTCAGCGCGTAATACTTATTTAGGGCTTGCTGGAGATTTTGGTGAGGTCGTTGTGGGCCGTAACGACACTCGTTTTAAATACTCTGAAGGTAAACTAGACGGCTTTAACGAAACACAAGCAGATATCGCTCAGCTGATCCCAGGTCAAGACCGTATTGGCGATACCATTACTTACAGCTCAAAAACGTATGGTGGCGCATCACTTGCGCTAACTTATGCACCAAAAGATGACAGCAGCAACGATGAAGATGGTTTTGCGGCAACGGTTATTTATGGTGACCGTGCATTAAAATCTAAAGACTACTATGTTGCTATCAGCCATGTTGATGCGCTTAACAAGTTAACAGCAAGTCGTGTGGTTGCAGCATGGAAACATGAAAACCTCCAGCTTGCGGGTTTGTTCCAGCGCAGCGAGTCAACAGATGGCACGAAAGAAGGCAATGGCTATGCACTCAGTGCAAGCTATGCAATTGATAAATGGGTACCTAAACTGCAATACGTTAAAGATGACTCAAAAATTCGCCATGCTGAAGAAGGTAAACAATGGACAGCGGGTGTTGACTATAATTTTGATAAACAAACCACAGCATACTTATTCTATACTGATTTAGATTTAGAACTTGAATCAGACAACAGCGTTGCAATTGGCCTTAAATACAAGTTCTAAGGAGTCGGTATGTCATTAGTAAATCAAACAAAAGATGGCTCACAGCCACGCCCATTAATGAGCACAGTAATGTTACTTCTGGGCCCATTAGTGATGTTATTAACCTGTATTATTGAGCCTCCAGCAGGTATGAGTGTAGCTGCACTTCGTACCGCAGGCCTTGCATTTTGGATGGCTTCTTGGTGGGTCAGTGAAGTTGTGCCAATTCCTGCGACTTCATTATTGCCACTTGTAGTATCACCTCTTGCTGATATTGCAGCAATCAAAGGGGTCGCGTCACCGTATGCACACCCTTTGATCTTTTTATTCTTAGGCGGCTTTTTGATCTCAATCGCGATGGAGCGTTGGGGTTTACACAAGCGTATTGCACTTAACACTATGCTTCGTGCCGGAACTAAACCTAGCCTGCAAATTTTAGCCATGATGTTAGTAACAGCATTCTTATCAATGTGGATGTCAAATACTGCAACAGCAGTAATGATGCTACCTATTGCTATGTCGATTACTATGTTGGTTAAACAGTCTAACCCTGACAATGACCAATTTGGTAAAGCATTGTTATTATCAATCGCTTATGGCGCAAGTATCGGTGGTATTGCAACGCTAATTGGTACGCCACCAAATGCACTAATGGCTGCGTATTTATCAGACAGCTATAAGATTGATATTGGCTTTGCCGAATGGATGAAAGTAGGTGTACCACTTGCGACTGTTATGCTTATTTTATGCTGGGTTTGGTTAACTAAATTTGCTTATAAAGTAGATACACAATGTGCAAAAGCAGCGAGTAAAGATACTAAATCGCTATTTTTATCACAGTTGCAAGAGCTCGGTGCTATGCAGCGTGCAGAAAAAGGTGTAGCAATAGTATTTGTTTTGGCAGCTGTTTGTTGGATCTTCAGACCGTTACTGGCTGATCTTTCTGGCTTAAAAATTTCTGACACCGGTATTGCTATCGCAGCAGCCTTATTATTATTTGTGTTACCAGCAAACAAAGGTGATGGTGAGCGTATTCTTGACTGGGAAAGCGCAGCTAGAGTGCCATGGGGTGTGTTACTTTTATTCGGTGGTGGTTTAACACTGGCTGCACAAATCAAATCATCAGGCCTTGCGGAATACATTGCCCACATGATTGAAGGGGCAAGTGCAATTCCATTGGTTTTAAGTGTACTAGCAGTGGCTACCTTAATTACCTTCTTAACTGAGATCACTAGTAACACAGCAACAGCAGCAGGTTTCTTACCACTATTAGGCCCGGTAGCTGAATCTGTATTTGGAACGCCGCTTGTGTGGGTTATTCCGGCAGCGATTGCGTGTAGTTGTGCGTTTATGATGCCAGTTGCGACACCGCCTAATGCGATTGTTTTTGGCTCTGGGCAAATTCAAATGCGCGATATGATTCGTTCTGGTTTTGCACTGAATATTATTGCGATTGTTATGATCACTCTTGTCACAATGACAATTGCTGGAGCAGTATTTGGTTTTTAATAACTAGATTATCTTCTCAACCATTTTCCAACCACCGACAGCGCTCCTAGTGAGCGCTTTTTTTTTTGATACGACTAATGTTGCCCATACATGCATTGCTGGTTATAGTTGATAAAATCGCTTTGAAAGAGATGACGTTTTGACTGACACAGATGTACCTTTGCAAATACAATTTAAACAACTTGATGAGGCATTTTTAGCTCAGCCTTATTTACCTATCGCCAGTCGTATTAAGCTGTTGAAACAGATTAAAACTCGGCTTATTGAAAATGAACAAGCATTGGTCGCTGCAACGAGTAAAGATTTTGGTTATCGTACTTCCTTTGATACCGTACTTGGTGATTTATTACCAACGGTTAAAACAATTAGCGACATAATTAAACGTTTACCTAAATGGTCACGTAACGAAAAGCGTGCAGTTGGTATTAGTTTATGGCCTTCAAATGCACATATTCTGTACCAGCCAAAAGGTGTCGTAGGGGTTATAGCGCCGTGGAATTATCCTATTCAATTATCTTTAGTACCTGTGATAAGTGCCTTAGCAGCAGGTAATCGGGTAATGTTAAAGGTTAGTGAGTTTACACCCCACACTAACCAGGTAATCAAATCAATAATGACTGATGAGTTAGCACAGCACTGCGTTGTTGTTGAAGGAGATGCCCAAGTAGCCGCAAATTTTTGTGATATCCCATTTGCTCATTTGTTATTTACAGGTTCAACTTCTGTTGGTCGTAAAGTCATGCAAGCAGCAAGTAAGCATTTGACACCTGTTACTTTAGAGCTTGGCGGAAAATCACCCGTTGTTATTCTCGATGACGTAAATATTAAGATGGCGGCAAAAACACTGTTATTTGGAAAGCTCAACAATGCAGGCCAAATATGTGTTGCCCCAGACTATGTATTTGTACCTAAAAAGCTTGAGCACCAGTTGGTATTGCAGCTATGTGAACTGTATAAAAAAGTTTATAAACAAGGTGTTGAGGGCAAAAACTTAACTTCAATAATATCAGATGCTCAGTATCAACGTTTAAAGTCATACCTACACGATGCAGAGCAAAAGGGGGCGCAACTGTTTAGCCCACTTGATGATGATCAACATGATGACTTAAAACATCGTATGGGCTTGCATTTAATCACACAAGTGAATGACGATATGCAAGTTATGAAGGATGAAATTTTTGGCCCTCTGTTACCAATTATGACCTACGAAACAGAGCAGCAAGTCATAGATTACATCAATCACCGCTCTCAACCTTTAGCCCTGTATATTTTTGGCCATAATAAAGAACAAATCAAAAGAGTCAGTCAATCTATTCGCAGTGGAACTTTAGCAATTAATGATTTACTTATGCAGGTGACAGCAGATCAATTACCGTTTGGCGGAATTGGTGAGTCTGGAATGGGTAATTACCACGGTATTGAAGGGTTTAAAACTTTCAGTCATGCGCGCAATACTTTGGTTTCGGGTAAATTCAACCCACGCACACACTTGTTATTAAAGCAGAATAAGTGGCTTATTAAGATATTAAAATGGATGTACTTGCGCCCTTAGGCGCAAGTACAAAACATTTAATGCTCATTTTTAGCTAACTAGTTATCACTGAATTAAGCAAGTAGTTACACTTATAAGCGGCCATCAGGGGCATATAAACCTGCCTGAATTTTTGCGTAAATTGCATCAGCTTTTTCTTTTGCGGCTTCAATTTCTGCAGGTAACATACTGCGTTCATCAAGCTTGCGGCTATGGCTTGCATCCATGTTGCCGTTGTATTCAGCAATGGTATTCCAAATATAAGATTTCTCTAGGTTTTTTGGAACGCCAAGGCCTTCATAGTACATCAAAGCCATATTAAACTGGGCAAGTGTGAAATTATTCGCTGCCGCCTTTTGATACCAGCTAAGTGCAGTGCGGTAATCTTGTAATACACCTTCACCATTTGCATACATAACACCTAGGTTATATTGAGCTGCGGGGTGATTCTTCTTAGCTGCCATCTCAAACAGCGAAATAGCTTTTTCTTTGTCGAGTTTTACACCTTTGCCTTCTTGGTAAAGAACTCCAAGTGCAAACATCGAATCAGCGTGAACTTTTTTTACGGCTTGTTGATAAAGCTCAGCTGCTTTTTGGTAGTTACGCTGTACACCAAAACCACCTTCGTACATTTTAGCAAGTTCATACATTGCCGGCGCAAAGCCCCGATCTGCTAAATAGTTGTATTCTTTTAATGCTTCTTCAAAGCGACCTTCATTAGCCGCTAATTGAGCATCTTCTAGGCTAGCATGTACAAAAGGTGAGAGGATTAATGCGCTAGTAAGCAATAGTGATTTCAAGTTAGGCTTGATCATTGTCTGCCTCCAAATGTGTGTTAGTTATCAACAGCTACAAACTTAGATATTGATAAATGCATTGCCAAACTCGCAAAAGGGCAAAACATTATTTTTAGTTTAGACCCAACAGTATTAAATGCCCAATTTGAAGGCAATAGCAAGTACATAATTAAAAAAGTAGACACAAGATACAGATTTTACAGAAAAATTAAAGAAATAAAAAAAGCCCATGATGGGCTTTTTAGTGTCATATCTACCGTCACCGATATGAGCAATGTAGCAAGTAAAGTGTAACGTTTTATGTCGCTGCTTGGGTCGAGGAAGCCGCAAACAATCAAGTGTTAAATCTTGAACAAATCCAGAAAAACACCATCAAAGCCTTATAGACATTGATATTGTTGTGAGATTAATAGCCTACCTGAACTTGTTGATAACGATTATTACTTAGATTAACGTGGGCGTCAACACTTAAATGATAATTAATTTCATTTAGAGGATCTTGCTGATTATTTATTCTCAGTGTTAACTTAATAAGGTACTAATTAAAATTAGATTAATAAATTGAGCATGATGAAAAAAATAGCAAAGTGTTTAATCACATTGAGTTTACTTTTGGCAGTTGCTGGTTGTTCTCCTAGCTTCACTTATAACAATTTAGGTTGGCTGTCAGGATTCTGGATTGATGATTATGTTGACTTAAACAATGAGCAAGCTGAAAAATTTGAACATATAGTTAAAACCAGCCGTGATTGGCATCGAGAGACTCAACTGCCTCTTTATAAACAGGACTTAGAAAGTTTAAAACTAATGTTAGAAACTGACGTTAATCACGCTCAATTAAAACAGCATTTCAGCCAAGCAAAGCAACATTGGCAGACACTAGTTGATAAGCTAGGACCAGAATTGATCGATTTAGCAAACGCATTGAGTTATGAACAACGAGTTGAATTTGTAGCGGCACTGCAAGATAAAATCAATGAAGAATATTTAGAGCATCAAGAAAAATCTGCTGAGCAGCACAAACAAGAACGTCTAGATGAAAATCTTGAGAATTATAAAGAGTGGTTTGGCTCAAAGTTATCAGCTGATCAAAAAGCACTGATCGAATCGGCATCTAACACTCGCATTAGTACATTTTTACTTTGGATGCAGTACAAACAAAAGCGCTTAGATGCTTTAAAATCTTTGTTTATGCAAAAAACTAAGCCTGCGGATTTTGATCAACAGTTAGCGGTGATCATTAATAATCGTTTGGCTTTTATGAGTGATGAATTAATCAAAGCTGACGATAAAAATCTAGATGACTACGTAACCTTACTGCTTGCCTTAAAACCAACTCTTACAGACAAACAGCGTCGAAATGTTAGTGAAGAGCTTGATGATCTAATCGATGATGTTACAGATTTAATGAATGACTAAATAATCACACCTCGCTCATAGTCGTATTTTTAATAAATAACTTTCTAGCTTGCGGTTAGTAAATACGCCGCAGGTCAACTTCTTGTTGCCTAAGGAATGGTTTAATAAAACATGAAACACCTTGTAAAATTTTTAGTTATTGCTGTAACGGCATTATTTTTTGTATCTCATGTAACCTTGGCTAACGAAAAGTTTGGGTCAGAAATAGAGTTAAGTAATCAAATTGAACACTCTTTGCATAACGAATCTCTAATAGGCGTTGTTTGGTCAACAGTGAGTGCAAATAAAATTGCGCAAGGTGCAAAAGGCTATGCAGACTTTACGAATTTAAAACCTATGACGACAGCTAATAAGGTGCAAACAGGCTCTATCGTTAAAACACTTATTGCTACTGGGGTGTTGCATCTTGTAACAGATAAAAAACTCTCCTTGGATACCCCGGTTACTGAAATATTACCAGATATTGGCTTGCAAAATCCTTGGGCCTTGAACACACCAGTTCGGGTTAGACATTTACTTGATCATACGTCAGGGCTTGAAGACATTCGGCTTTGGCAATTATTAACGACACAAGCAAAGCCTGATACGGCTCTAAAAGAAACCTTTACTGAAAGTCAGTTGCGTATTAGAAATCGCCCCGGAAGCCGCTTATCCTATTCTAATCTTGGTTATGCAATTTTAGCTATGGTGATTGAAGCCGTTGTTAAAGAGCGCTATGAATCTTACTTAGATAAACACTTGCTTGAACCGCTGGGTATGCACATGAGTACATTTAATTTTGTTTCTCAAGTCGGGCAGTTTAGCGATCCTGCGCTTGCTATGGGCCATTTTGAAAATGGCGTTAGCCAAGCCACGTTACCAATGTTTTTAAGACCGGCAGGGCAGTTCACAACGACAGCTTATGATATGGCTTTGTTTGCGCAGTTTTTAATGGGCGATGGCAAGATTAATGACCGTATATTTATTGAACCGACATTATTAACAAGCATGGGAAAGCCTTTTAAAACAGAAGCTACCTTAAATAATTTAACTGATATCGGCTATGCGCTAGGCGTAACTACACGCGACCGGCATAATGTGGTTGGCAAATGCCACAGTGGCTCTACTTTAGGTTACCGCACCAACTTTTATTTTTTTCCTGAGCAAAAAAAAGCATTTTTTATCGCTTTTAATGCCGATGTAGAAACTGCAAATTACAAACAATTTGATAGCATGCTGATTAGCAACCTTGGTGTAAATAAGGCCGATGCAATAGCTCCATCAATAGCGCAAGTAGCGCTTGATGAATGGCAAGGGTTTTACACGCTTTCCCCAAACAGAATGAAAAGATTTGCCTATTTTGATCGCCTACTTCATTTTGCAACAGTGAGCTCAAATGGCGAAACGCTAACACTGTCACCATTTCAGTCTCAGCAAAAAACCTTGCTAGCTATAGGCGGTAATTTGTTTCGTGAAGAAACAAAGCGATTTCCTTCACACACTCTGTATATTTCTGAAAATGGTCAACATATGATCAGTGATGGTTTTCGAACATATGAACAAACCAGTCTTTGGAAGTTACTGCCGATGTGGCTCAGCCTCGCCATCGGCGTAATCGCCATACTATGGATATTAGTATATGGCGCTATTTGCTTGGTTAAGGGGCAATTACGCTTGTCGTCACCTCTATTATTGCCTTTTACGGCGACGTTATTTCTTTTTGTACCGCTGCCTTTATTTTTAACTCAATCATTTTTAAATATTGGTGAGTTTACACTTGCCAGTGCATTGTTAGCATTAGCCACGACAATATTACCGTTTGCTATGACTTACGGGTTATGGCGTATATTTACTCATGAAAAGTTGAGTAAAATGAATTTGTTAAATAGTTTAGCAATGGTAGCAGCTTTGCAATGGTCACTCATTTTAGCACTTTGGGGTGTATTTCCGTTATTGCTTTGGAGCTAAAATGTTTAACAATTGTAGGTAAAAAAGCGCATTGTTATGCACTGTTTGGTAATAAAATGTTCCTAATTATGGTGAATCACGTTAAAATCTGCTGACTATAATTACGGCAGGAAATCTAATGGATATCGGCGCACTGAGAGGTACTCAGGCTTTACGAAATAACGTTCTGAAATGGATGGGATTTTGCTTGGGTGTGCTTGCTAGTATCTTTGCCGTTTTTAATTTACTTGTTACAAACATGATTTTATTAGGGGCACTTGAAGTTATCTTCGCCCTGTTCTGTTTTTATATTTTCTTTTATACACGAAATCACAATGGTCATCGCTGGCAATCCGTTACATTATGTATTTTTTTAACGGTTTTAATCACGCTCGGCACGTATTTAAGTAACATAAAAAGCGTGTTGTTTATTTGGACCTGTTCATTACCTATTTTGTTTTACTTGCTGTTAGGTAAACAAGTTGGTTTGTACCTTTCACTAATAGCCGCTGTCACTCAAGCCGCGATTCTGTTAGCTAAACCCAGTTTAGAACCCCTTAATACTATTAATTTCTTGCTTAATTTTTCTTTCACCTACATCAGTATTTGGGCGGTGTCTCATACCTTTGAAAACAGTCGTGCAGAGTATGGTCAGCGACTCGAAAACTTAGCTTTACTTGACCCGTTAACGGGGGCTGGTAATCGCTTAGCAATGACACACTATTTTGAAATTGAACAAACAAATAAACATGGTTTGTTTATCCTTATGTTAGATCTTGATTTTTTTAAAAAAATTAATGATCACTATGGCCACGAAATGGGAGATCGCGTTTTAATTGAGGTGACTAGGTTTTTCAGACAAAGGATTACTAAAGGATATGTGTTTCGTATTGGTGGTGAAGAGTTTGCTATTTTTTTACCAAACAGCGACCCTCAAGGTGCATTAGATTTTGCACAAGAATTAAGGGAGCAGTTAGCATCGACAATTCACAATATTGACGAGCAAGCGATCAACCTTACTGTGAGTATCGGTGTTGCTTGCTATACACCAAATCAAACCCTAAAAAGCTTTATAAAACGAGCTGACGATGCGCTTTATCAAGCTAAACAGCAAGGCCGAAATAGAGTCGTAACGGCTTATGAGTTAAACCAACAATTAACCCGGTGTAATAAAGCGAGCTAGCGCTTTATAGACTTAACCCTTGTACATAGTGTCAAAGTCAGGAATGTTCGCTTCCCATACTGGAATATCTTTGCCTATGTATTCACGCATAGCATCAAAGAATAAACGTGTTCTT
This sequence comes from Pseudoalteromonas sp. PAR1, assembly GCF_947311895.1. Lineage (NCBI taxonomy): Bacteria > Pseudomonadati > Pseudomonadota > Gammaproteobacteria > Alteromonadales > Pseudoalteromonadaceae > Pseudoalteromonas > Pseudoalteromonas sp. PAR1. The sequence goes on from NZ_CAMZMY010000032.1 coordinate 31,341, forward strand.
ACTGGTAAGTCTCTGTGTGGGTAAACTGCATACACCGCACTGTAATCGAGTAATTCCATATCGGTTAAAATAGGCACGAGATCGCCACGTTTAACTTCATCATCAAGAATAAAAGCCGGTGCTAGCACATAAGCATTGCCTGAGATAGCCTTCATCAAAAGTACTTCGGCATCGTTCGCACGAAAGACGCTTTTGATATTTTGCTCAATAATATCGCCATCGGCATTACGATAACGAATACCGCCAATGCGTTTACTTGGGCTTGAATAGCTAGCAGCAGGTAATTCTTTTAAGTCTTCAACATGTTTAGGCATACCGTATGTTTCGATGAACTCAGGTGAAGCTAAAAGTAACATACGGTTGCGGGCGATTTTACGAGCAATGAATGACGAGTCTTTTGGTTCGCCAACACGAAACGCTAAATCATAGCCCTCTGATACTAAATCAATCAGTCTGTCGTCTAAACGAAGCTCCACTTCAACTTGCGGAAAACGCTTTTGAAAGTCATTAATGACTGGCTGAATATATCGTTTGCCAATAATACTTGATGAGGTAATTTTTAACGTACCTCGGGGTTCTTGGTGGTAATTCTCTGCAAGTCTTACGGTATCTGATAACAAATCTCTGAGTTCAGCTGCTTTTTTTACCATTTCAGCGCCAGCGGCAGTTAACGAAAAGGAACGCGTAGTTCGATTAAGTAAACGTACCCCTAATTCATCTTCAAGACGGCTAATTTGTTTTGATATGACTGAACGGTCTATATTTCTAGACTCTGCGGCTTTAGCAAATGAGCCTCGTTCAATCACTTCAAGTAACATTAATAAGCGGCTGGTGGTATCCATAGCAGTTCCTTAAACTTTATTGGTGCCATTCTGGCATTAATGAATTTAAAAATCTATCGTTTTTATCCTCTAATTAGTTCCGTAACATTGTCTCCAATCTATTAACAGGAGAGTCGTGATGAACAAATCTATTCTTGCAGTGGCAGTGACCATTGCGAGCTTAACGCTTGCAGGGTGTGGCACAGAAGCCAACCAAGCAGCGCAGCAACAGCATTTACAACCTATCGATGTAGCACAAGTACTTGTTAAGCCGGTACAAAATTGGCACACCTATACAACGCGTTTAGAAGCACCCCAAGAAGTTGCCCTTATGCCGCGTGTTTCGGGTGTGATTGATAAAATTAACTTTAAAGAAGGTGACAGCGTTAAAGAAGGCGATTTGCTTTTTACCCTTGATGCTCGTCCTTTTGCTGCCGTGGTTGATAGCTTAAAAGCGCAAATCGAGAGTGCAAAGGCGGCACTTGAGCAAGCAAAAAGTGAAGCAAAACGAGCAGAGCGCTTAACTGAACGTAAAGCGATTTCTACTGAGCAAGCTGAATCTCGTAAATCAACGCTAAGACAACGCGAAGCGCAATTGCTAGCTCTACAAGCTGAGCTTACTGCCGCTGAGCTTGATTTAGCATTTACCCAAGTGCGTTCGCCAATCGATGGCGTTGTATCGCGCGCTAATATCACCAAAGGTAACAACGTACTTGCCGGTCAAAGCGTGTTAACAAGCATTGTGTCAAACCAACAAATGTATGCCTATTTTGATATTGATGAGCGCACGTGGAATCAGTCATTCGCTGATGTGACTGCTCAAAGCGAACAAGCGGTTGTGATGCAAAAAGTGGGTGAAACCAGCTTTAACTACAATGGCAAAATCAACTTCATTGATAACCAAATTAATGAAACTACCGGTACTCTTCGTGTTCGTGCCGTGTTCGAAAACGATGAGCAACAACTGCGAGCAGGTTCATTTGCTCGTATTAAGCTTGCAGCCAATAAAGTAAGCGAAAAAGTAATCGTGCCAGAGCGTGCAATTGGGACTGATTTGAAAAACCGTTTTGTACTCACTGTCGGTGAAGGCAATGTTCTTGAATATAAATTAGTGACAGTTGGTGAGCGTTACGGCAGCCTACGAGCGATTACATCGGGCTTAAACGAAAACGATGTGATAGCCGTAAATGGCCCTGCGCGTGTAGGCCCTGGTATGCCTATTTCACCAAACACAGTCACTATAAATAGCGACGGAATTGCATTCACTCTTTCAAATAATCAATCTGATCTAGTCGCGAAGAAGTAGGGCAAAATGAAATTTTCACACTTTTTTATCCAGCGACCCATCTTTGCAGCGATGCTGTCGCTTATCTTTCTCATTGCAGGGGCAATCTCGTTATTTCAATTGCCAGTGAGTGAGTACCCAGAGGTAGTGCCGCCGACGGTTGTTGTGACAGCAAGTTACCCAGGTGCAAACCCAACGGTGATTGCTGAAACAGTGGCGACGCCACTTGAGCAAGAAATCAATGGTACTGAAAACATGTTGTATATGTTTTCGCAAGCAACCAGTGATGGTCGCATGACGTTAACGGTAACGTTTGCGTTAGGCACTGATTTAGACCGTGCACAAGTCCAAGTGCAAAACCGTGTAAACAGTGCGCTACCACGCTTACCGCAAGAAGTTCAGCGTTTAGGTGTTGTAGCCGAAAAATCATCACCAGATTTAACCATGGTGGTGCATTTATACTCACCAGAAAAAACGCACGATACGACCTACTTAGCGAACTATGCTGATTTGTATATCAAAGACCAAATTGCACGTCTTCCTGGTGTGGGTGATGTTCGTATGTTTGGTGGTGGTCAATACTCAATGCGTGTTTGGCTTAACCCTGATGCACTCTCTGCACGTGACTTAACAGCCATGGACGTAGTAAATGCATTACGCGCGCAAAACCAACAAGTTGCAGCGGGTAGCTTAGGTGCGCAACCTACCTCGAAAAGTAATCAGTTTCAAATTCTGATGAACGTAAAAGGGCGCTTAAGCTCACAAGAAGAATTTGAAAATGTGATCATCAAAGTAGGTGAGCAAGGTCAGCTTACACGCCTAAGTGATGTAGCACGCCTTGAATTAGGTCAAGACACCTATGCACTAAGAGCAATGTTAGATGGTCAACCAGCCCTTGCTATGCCGGTATTCCAACGTCCGGGGTCAAATGCGATTGAGCTTTCTGATCAAGTACGTGAAACCATGAAAGTATTATCAAAAGACTTTCCGGCAGGTGTTGAATACGACATTGTTTATGACCCAACTATTTTCGTACGCGGCTCAATCGATGCTGTTATCAAAACGCTACTAGAAGCAATCGCGCTAGTGGTAATCGTTGTCGTGGTGTTCTTACAGACATGGCGTGCATCGGTAATCCCACTGATTGCAGTACCAGTGTCTTTGATTGGTACGTTTGCGGTTATGCAATGGTTAGGTGTATCGATTAATACCTTATCGCTATTCGGCTTGGTACTTGCCATTGGTATTGTTGTTGATGATGCCATCGTGGTGGTTGAAAACGTTGAGCGTAATATCGAGCAAGGTTTATCACCACTTGAAGCAACAAGAGTTGCGATGACAGAAGTAACAGGGCCGATTATCGCCATTGCACTTGTCCTATGTGCGGTATTTATTCCTACGGCTTTTATTACGGGTTTATCTGGTCAATTTTATAAGCAATTTGCATTAACCATTACTATTTCAACGGTTATCTCTGCGTTTAACTCGCTAACACTATCGCCTGCGTTATCGGCGTTACTATTAAAAGGTCATGATGCAAAACCAGACCGTTTAACTAAGTTATTAAACCGTGTATTCGGTAATTGGCTGTTTAAACCTTTTAACCGCTTGTTTGATAAAGGCGCTAATGGCTACGAAAAGCTGGTACAAAAACTAATTCGTATGAGTGTCATTGTATTAGTTGCTTATGTTGCACTTGTCGGTGGCACAGTTAAATTGTTTGATGCTGTACCGGGTGGTTTTATTCCACAGCAAGATAAGCAATATTTAGTGGCTGTAGCACAGTTGCCTGATGCAGCAAGTTTAGACAGAACCCAAGAAGTTGTGCAAGAAATGGAAAAAATTGCATTACAAGTACCGGGTGTTGCAAACACAGTATCGTTTCCTGGTCTATCGGTGAATGGTTTCACAAATAGCCCTAACAGCGGCATTGTATTTACTCCGCTTGCCCCTTTTGAGGAGCGTCAAGATCCGAGTATGTCGGCAATGGCAATTGCGGCCCAGTTAAATCAAAAGTTTGCCAGTATTGATGAAGCGTTTGTTGCGGTATTCCCGCCACCGCCAATTCAAGGTTTAGGTACAACGGGTGGCTTTAAACTACAAATTGAAGACCGTGCTAATAAAGGCTTTGAAGCACTCTTTAATAGCTTACAAGCAACCATTGCTAAAGCGCAGCAAGACCCTGCATTAATGGGCCTCTACTCAAGCTTTAGAATTCAAGTTCCACAAATGGATATCGACATTGACCGTGAGCAAGCGCTTATCCAAGGTATTCCACTTGATGAAGTATTCAATGCCTTACAAGTGTACTTAGGTTCTATGTACGTGAATGACTTTAACTTGTTTGGTCGTACCTATCAGGTTAATGCACAAGCTGATGCTGATTACCGCCAAGATCCTGAGCAAATTTTGAATCTTAAAGTGCGTAACCGCATGGGTGAGATGGTGCCATTAGGCTCTGTATTAACGGTCACACCAACAACAGGCCCAGATCGTGTAATGCACTATAACGGTTATCCTACAGCTGAATTAAATGGTAGCCCAGCACCAGGGTATAGCTCTGACCAAGCGCAACATGCGATTGAAGCAATCCTTGCAGAGACATTACCAAATGGTATTGAGTTTGAGTGGACGGAAGTAACTTATCAGCAAATATTAGCGGGTAATACCATGGTGTATGTTTTCCCACTAGTTGTATTGCTTGTGTTCATGGTACTTGCGGCGCAATACGAGAGCTTAAGATTACCACTGGCTATTATTTTGATTGTGCCTATGACGATTTTCTCGGCCTTGTTAGGTGTGTGGTTTGTCGGTGATGACAACAACATCTTCACGCAAATCGCATTAATTGTACTGGTTGCACTAGCAAGTAAAAACGCCATCTTGATGGTTGAGTTTGCAAGAGATCAGCATAAAGGGGGGATGTCTCACCTTGAAGCTATCATCAAAGCGTGTCGCTTACGACTTCGCCCAATATTAATGACATCAATTGCCTTTACGGCAGGTGTTGTACCACTTGTTTTAGCAACAGGTGCTGGTGCTGAGATGCGTCATGCCATGGGGAACGCAGTGTTCTCAGGCATGATTGGTGTAACTGTGTTCGGCTTATTGTTCACCCCGGTGTTTTATATGTTAGTTACTAAAAAATCGCAGAAGGAGCAACACGATGCATAAGCCTCTTCATGCAATCTTTAAACAAGGCAAACTAGTCAGTGCGATGCTGTTAGCCGGTGCACTGGCTGGCTGCGCACAAAGCGTCGATATGCAAGAGCAGCAAGTGAGCCTGACACAATTTGTTAGCGATACACAAATAGGTGCACAAAACGAAGGTGCGAGCGAAAACAACTGGTGGCGCCGTTTAGATTCGCCGCAGTTAAACAATTTAGTGACTGATGCATTAGCAATGAATCACGACCTAAAAACCAGTCAACTTCAACTTGATGCAGCCATTGCCCGTTTAGGTGTAGCCCGTGCGGATTATTATCCGCAGGGCAGCCTAAGCGTAGGCGCAGAGCGCAGCAGCTTAGATGGCGCAATTTCGCGCCAATCAAACGCAGGGGTTAATGTTAATTGGCAGCTTGATTTGTTTGGTCGTATCACCGCACTTGTCGATGCTGCTAATGCGGGTGCACTAAACCAAGCCGAGCAGTTAAGAGCATTACAGGTTGAAGTGGTTTCAGCTGTGGTGCAAGGCTATGTGAGCTACCAAGGTAATGTGCAAAAGCAGGCTATCATTGAAATGCAAATCGAGGCACTCGAGCAAAGTATTGATGTGCTCAAAGCGCGAGTAGAAGAGGGGGTTGCGAATGAACTTGACCTTAATCGTACCCTTGCGCAGTTAAAGCAGCAACAAGCGCTTATTCCTGAGCTTAGCTACTTGCAATATCGTGACCTCGCAACCCTTGCGGTGCTAACAGGGCGACTTGCAAGCGATATAACACTGGTTGAAGAGCCTGAGTTATTAAGCCATGAATTTAGCGTGTCGTTTAGTAAAGCCAGCGAAGCAATGGCTCTCAGACCAGATATCACCAGTGCTTTATATCAGTTTAGTCAGGCTTATTCATTGAGTGTTGCAGCCTCAAAAGCACTTTTGCCAGATATTAGTCTGGCAGGGGTTGCAGGTGTGGTGAGTTTAACCAGCAATGGTTTAGAAGATACCGTACAACAATGGCAAGTAACGCCAAAAGTTGAATGGTCATTACTCAGCTATCCTGCATTATTAGCTCAGCGTGATGCACAGCAGTTTTTAAGTGAAGCCGCTTACAGTGACTATCAAAGTAAAGTATTAAAAGCGATTAGCGATAGTGAACTTACTTTGCAAAGACTAGTCAAACAGCAGCAACAGTTAAATTATGCTGAACAGCGTTTTAATTATGCGAATAAAGCATTTGGTCAAGCTCAAGCAATGTATCAAGAAGGACAAATTCCTTACTTAGAGTTGTTAGATGCGAGACAGGATGTTTTAATAGCGCAAGAGAACGCTGTTGATTCAACAATTGCTTCATTGCAGGCCAAAGTAAGTGCTTATCAAGCGTTTAATGGTCGTTGGAGCTTTGAACTAAACAACCTTTAACCCAGAGTATTAAATGTCGCATATTCAACAAACTACAGATCTTCCGTCAACAATGCGCGCGCTAGCAGTGGTTGAGCCCAACGACGCAATTGCGTTAGCTGAGCTTTCTTTGCCAGTACCGAGCCCTGAAGGCAATGAGCTTTTGATAAAAGTTGAATATGTGGGCTTAAATCATGTAGATGCCAACTTTGCAAAACAAGGTTTTTGTAAATGGCATTACCCGCATGTATTAGGTCATGATGCTGTTGGGGTGGTTGTTCAGGCAAATAAAGGTGTATTCCCTGGTGTTGGTGCACGCGTTGTATGGCACGCCAGCCTTGGTGATCAAGGTGTGTTATCTGAATACACCACGGTGCCTAATTATGCGGTATCGGTTGTGCCAGATAACGTATCACCTGCAGACGCTGCAACCTTACCTTGTTCAGGTATGACGGCATTAATTGCCCTTGATAAGTTGCAGCTGAGCGAAGGGGATTCACTATTTATTGACGCAGGGGCAGGTGGCGTTGGCCAATTTGCTATTCAATTTGCTAAGCAACGTGGCGCAACCGTATTTACCACTGCCAGCAAACACAATCATAAGTTACTTAAGCAATTAGGTGCTGATGTGGTGTTTGATTACAAAGACCCAAAACTTGAAGATAAGATTCGCCGTGAATTAGGCCCGCAAGGCTTTGATGCGGTGCTTGATTGTATTGGTGGCGATACCACCATTCGTAACGTCGAATTAATGCGCTTTTGTGGCCGTATTGCCTGTTTAAATGAATTACCTAAGTTTGAACAAGAACTGATGTTTAGACGCGCACCAAATATTGGCATTGTATCGTTAGGCGGAGCGTGGCTTGCAAATAGCTTATGTGCGCAACAAAAGCTGAGCTTTATGGGTAACTTATTACTCGATAATGCAGCCCGTGGCGAGATCAAATTGCCGCAAATCCATGCTGTAGACTTTACCGCCGAGGCTGTTTCAGCGGCATTAAATAAACAACTTGCTGGTGGCTTTACCGGTAAACAAGTTGTGCAAGTAAGCGGCTAATCTTGCAAACTCACTGCCCAGTCATCTTGTTTGATGGTCAGTGCAATCTGTGCCATTTTTGTGTTCAGTTTATTGTTCGCTTTGATAAGCAAATAACCTTTAAGTTATGCCCCATGCAAAGCGATAAAGGTGAGCGTTTATTAAAGGCTCACAAAGTTAAAGATCCACTTTCCTCAATGTTAGTCATTGATAAAAACCAGTTATATAAACAAAGTGACGCTGTGTTATTTATCGCAACTCAATTAGGTTTTCCATTCTCTTTGGCTAACGTTTTCAAGCTACTGCCAAAAGGCATTCGCGATCGTATGTATGATTGGCTTGGCCGCCATCGTTATCGGTTTTTTGGTAAACAAACACAATGTAAGTTACTGACTGAAAAACAAAAGCAGCATTTTTTATAAACATTTAAGGTAAAGCTTGCTATTCTCGTTATTGGGAACAAATAACAATAATAACAATATGAACATACTCTTTCTAATTTTAAGTACGGTTTACATTGCTTTACTGCTCTTACAACCAGCATTACCTCAGCCTTCACTAGCGCTTTTTAAAACCTTACCAATCGGTATATTGATTGTGATGGTATTAAAAGCACGCGGTCAGTTACAAAATCGCACTTTTACTACTTTATTGTTTGCACTTAGTTTTTCCGCACTAGGTGATGTGCTACTTGCCATCGATAGTGGGCAGCTGTTTATTAGCGGTTTAGCAGCATTTTTTGTAAGTCACGCTTTTTATATTATTACCATGTTGCCAATTAAAAATTGGCGAATAGAAATTGTACTCCTTTATCTATTTTTAGCAATTGTCATTTTTTGCTTATTCTATCCAAACTTAAATGACATGCTCATTCCCGTGCTTTTCTATATGTTGGTGCTCACTATAATGGCAAGCTTAACTTGGATGACAGATAAATCGAACGGTTTATTAGTGCTAGGTGGCGCAGTGTTTGTTTTATCAGACTCTATACTTGGCCTAAACCGCTTTTATTTTGAAATAATACATGCAGATATCGCAATCATGTGTAGTTACTATTTAGCGCAATTTTGTTTGATTAAAGGGTTTTTGCAGGCAACGAGTAAACATAAATAGCCGTAGTGGCTCAGTGTTGATTGCCGTGATAAAATGCGCGCGTTTTAATTTTCGAGATTTCCCATGGCAAATACAGCGCACGCACTGCACATTCTTGTTAAACATAAAGAACAAGCTGAAGACATCATCAAGCAACTTAAAAAAGGGGCTAAGTTTCAGACTCTAGCTAAAAAACATTCAACTTGTCCGTCGGGTAAAAAAGGCGGCGATTTGGGTGAATTCAGACGCGGTCAAATGGTGCCACAGTTTGACAAAGTAGCTTTCAGCGGCGAAATCTTAGAGCCACATCTAGTGAAAACGCGCTTTGGTTGGCATGTAATTAAAGTGCTATACAGAACGTAAAGCCAAAACCTGCCTAAATAGTGTAAGACATGTTGTTAGTCCTTAATATTTATTATTAGTGAGTTGAAGCCTGTGGTTTTAACTCATTTTTGGACAAAAACACGTTAGAGTATTTAATCAGTAACGCCCACATAAACGGAAGCCGAAGCGAAGCGTAGGCTGTCCAGTGGAGGCCGCGCTTTTTGCGGCCGGAACGTGTTTGATGTGCTTGTTATACCTTTTACGCATTTGGAATTTTGACCAGTAAATCAGTAACACCAACCTCAACACCTGCTTGGCTAAGAAGAGTGGAAGCTTGCCCACGGTGGTGAGTTTGATGATTGAAAAAATGCTGAATAAGGTGACCAAATTTTTTGTTAAACGGCTCACCTTTGGTATTGCTATACGACAGATTAGATTCCAAAGCTTCGTCTGTAAGTTCATGTGCAAAATCTCGGATAACCTCATCCATTTTGATTCGCGCACTCTCAAGATTTTTAAATTCAGGGTACAAAATGGCGCCCAAGGCTTTTGGGGTATTAAGATCCCGAACGTAATCAAGAGTTTTCAATTTTGATGGGTGATCAGCAAATCGCTTGAGCCAGATTATGTCTCCAACGAGAATGTGATTAAGCGTGCCGATGATTGATCCAAAAAATGCTCCTCGATCATTAGATAGATCATCGGCGTTCAATTTGGATGCGGCTAGATAGATGCTTTTATTCATCCACTGATTGTAATCTGCCATCAGCTCAAAATTTGATTTTAATGACATGACTTTCCTTTAGGTATAACGCCCGCATAACGGGCTAATAAAGCTTGGCTACAATTGGTGAGGCACGAACCAAGCCAAGCTTTGTTAGTCCATGCGTTGATGCGTTTGTTATATTTTTACTTTAGATAGCAACGTGGCTATTAATTCTGGTTTAGTTATTACTAACCATAGTACCAATACCCAATAGATTAATTGCACTATTTTAATACCTGTCTCAGCAAACTTTGAAGTTGTTTCAATGCCACTTGCATTGAGCATAGCTTTTGGCAGAAATAGCAGAGTTTCAAGCCAGAATAATGGACTAAGACTACGTTTAGTTTGTGAAAGGTAATAGCCTTTAACACGTTTTAGTGTAGAAATGGCTTGCTCTTGCACATCATTGTTTAAATAAAGCAGATTATCTATAACCGACATATTTTGTTGAGCTACATATCCATAACCTTTGGGATCCATGTAGCTAATGATTGGCTCACCAATACCTGACTTTTTAATACGTCGTTTGATTTCAGACATATTTGAAGTTATCCAGTCGGCGCTTTTCCCTGATTTTGATTTTTCATCTTCGGTTGGATTAGAGCCTTGCCCTTGTAAATATGAACGATGATGTTTCATTACTTGCTTAATAAAGTACCAATCGTTGAATGCAATAAGTGCATATAAAATAGGGAGAATTAAAACAATAAAGATTCCGTTCACAACAAATCTCCGAGAAAAATATAACATTTTAGTATTTATGCGACACGCAGTTTGTGTTGCATAATCGCTTGTTGGACTGAGCCGCTACCTACTCGGTG